>DAOVVZ010000371.1:0-3014 GCA_030636915.1 Methylomarinum sp.
CCCTGCGGCATAATCTTGATTAATCAATCGTTTTACCGGTACATCAACAAAATCACTATCACCTAGGTAAAATGCTCTATCGTGATACGCTCTGCGCATCGCCTCACTAATGATATGTTTTCGTGCCACTTCATCCAGTAATTCGAGCTGATAAGCAGACAATATATTTAAAGCTTCAACCAACACAATTCCACCCGATGATGGCAATGCCGCGCTGGTGATTTTAATACCTTTATACTGGCCTCTGATCGGTTCCCTTTCTATAACTTGATATTGATCAAAATCCTCTTGCGTCCAGATACCTCCTGCTTTTTTAACACTACTAATAAATCGATCAGCAACTTCTCCGGCATAAAAGCCTTTTTTACCCAGCTTTGCCAATTGCGTCAACGTATTTGCCAAATCTGTTTGTTGCAGAATTGATTTCTCATTCGGTACTAAATTGTCATTAAGAAAAATACTCGCTGCCTGAGGGTTATTTTGTAAAACTGACAATCTAAATCGCAATAACTTTCTATGTCTTTCCCCTATAACAAAGCCTTGCTGAGCATAACGTATTGCCGGCTGTAAGACCCGAGCTAAAGGTAGACGACCATATTTTTCAGACAAGTGCACGATTGCTGCTGGTAACCCTGGTATCCCTGCTGATAACACACCATTTCGGGATAAATCCTTAACCACGTCACCTTGCGCGTCAAGAAACATATCTTTTGTTGCTGCAAGTGGGGCTTTTTCTCTGCCGTCTATCATGGTTTCAAAACCATCACTGGCTCTATGTAGCAACCAAAAGCCACCACCACCTAATCCTGATCCTGCTGGCTCAACAACTGACAAAGCAGCACTCACCGCAACAGCTGCATCAAACGCATTTCCGCCTTGTTTTAATACTTCAAACCCTGCCAGCGTTGCCAAAGGGTGGGCACTAGCAATAGCTGATTTTTGCTCTGCCGCAACTACCCACTGACTATTTAAAAATAGCAGTAAAAAAACCAGTAAAACTTTTTTATTTAAACTTATCATGCTTAGACTCTCTTCCTCTAGGAATGATACGACTCATTCATATGTCTACCAATTTACGTATTTTTAGCAGTGTAATTAAAAGTACCGGGATTGTTGTTACAAAAAACAAGGAGAAAACAAACAATTCTCTTCTTCAGACATCTCTTTCCCTACACTTTTAATGACACTCTATTTATACTATTCCACCTTAAGTTGGTCGACAATCATATCATTCAAACACATAGAATAATGACAAAAAAACAACCTACCTTAGGCTTTATTGGAATTGGTCTAATGGGAAAACCCATGACCTTACGCTTGCTAGAAGCCGGATTTAAGGTCAATGTATGGAACCGTTCCCAGGATAAATTACCCCCTGTTACTAATGCAGGAGCCATTGCATTTACATCAGTTAGCGAGCTAGTCAAAGCCTCTGACATCATCATTTTATGCTTAGCCAATACCGCCGTTGTTGAATCTGTCGTACAAACTGAGATCATTAACTCTGGTTCTGCTAATAAATTAGTCATTGATTTATCCAGCATACATCCTGAAACCACCAAACAATTAGCCACACAATTAAAACAACAGTGCAGCATGAACTGGGTCGATGCACCTGTTTCCGGTGGTACCGCAGGTGCAGAACAAGGCACATTAGCGATTATGGCAGGCGGAACAATTGAAGATATTGAAACCGCCAAAATCATATTAAAACCCTTATACAAACAACTCACTCACATGGGGGATGTTGGCAGCGGTCAAGTCACTAAAATTTGTAATCAAATGATTGTCAGTTGTAATGTGATGGTAATCGCAGAAATGATGGCGTTAGCCAAATCATCCGGTGTTGATGCAGAAAAAATCCCACAAGCCCTCGCCGGTGGTTTTGCCGATTCCAAACCGCTACAAATTGTCGGCCCCGAAATGGCAACAGACACCTTTGAACCGATAAAATGGCGAGTACAGACCTTATTAAAAGATTTGAATATGGCCGTTAATTTATCCACCCAGCAAGGCAATTCCATCCCCATGTCGGGTCTTGCCGCACAATTAATGCAGCTACATGGTAATCAAGGTTATTTAGAACAAGATCCTTCGACCTTGATTAAGCTATTTAGTAAATAAAAGCAAGATGGGCAAAGCGTTAAGTGGCCCATCATTTAAAGTTTGATGGGCACGAAAGAACCTTTGTCCGCCCTACACACGAGACTCTCAATGCCAAAATTCACCGCCAACTTAAGTTTACTCTTTACCGAACTGGATTTAATAGACCGTTTTAAAGCCGCAAAACAGGCGGGCTTTGATGCCGTTGAAATTCAGTTTCCTTACACCCTCCCCGCTCAACAAATCAAACAGGTTTTATCAGACAATCAACTGAAACTGGTATTATTTAATATTGCTGCCGATGATTTATTACAAGGTGGCGAGGGATTAGCGGCAGTTCCTGAAAAACAAAGCTTATTCCTAGCAGCCTTACAACAATGCAAAACCTATGCAGAAATACTGCAACCTGAAGCTATTAATGTTTTACCCGGGCGATGTACCGATAAATCAAGAACAGCCGACTATTTAACAACCTTCACTAAAAATCTATCACTCGTCCTAGACAGCTTTTCCCCTATGGGTATAAAAACAGTTTTTGAAGCAATTAATACCGTTGATATGCCAGACTTTATTATTCACAGCAGCCAGCAAATGTTAGACATCGTAAACCACTTCAATCATCCGCTATTATTAATGCAATACGATATTTATCACATGCAAATGATGAATGAAGACATGATTCCATTTATCAAACAATACACCGATAAAATTGGTCATATTCAATTTGCAGATGTACCGGGACGTGGGCAACCTGGGACTGGAGTTATTGATTTTAAAAAGCTATTTACTGCGATTGATCAGTCTGATTATGATGGCTGGGTAGGTGCTGAATATCGACCTGTTGGTGAGTCGGGGCTAAGTCTTGGGTGGATGTGAGTTTTCTCTGTATCTGAATATCTTATACTTAATAG
>DAOVVZ010000316.1:0-3426 GCA_030636915.1 Methylomarinum sp.
CAAAACGTCTTGTTCAAACTGTAATGCTTGCTGCTTTTTTTTTTGTTCTTGTGCATATGTAAAAATCACAACAACCAGTGCCAATGCTATAAATAGCGGCATCGCAACAGAATAAAGTTTCGGTTGCCAATGCTCTCTTGGTTCAGCAAAAAAAATTAGCGTAAGGGGTGCAAAAATAATAACACCAACAGTGTCCCCTAACCACCAGACGAACCAACTCGTTAAATAATGTTCATAAGGGATGTCACCGATAAAGACAAGACTACTTACACCAATAGTAGAACTGATCAGACAACTGAAAATTCCACCAAAAAATAAAAGCTGGAGAATTTCAGCAGATGATTGAAATAAACTATCTTGGCCACTAAATTTTATAACGAGGAAATGCCCAGCTAGTGCTTGTAGAGCTGCGCCAAAGCTAATTATTGATACGAGTAAGGTTGATCGAAAAATAGATTGATATGAAGATAGATCAAATCCAAGCCAGGCATTAATAATGAAAGCACCTATAAACACACCAAAACAAGCGCTACGTCCCCAGATGAGACATGAAGCCAACGCTATGCCAGATGCTGGCCATATAGCTGTTGCATCACTCGCTTGGTCAGTGAATAAATCACCAATAAAACCAAACAGTGCATAAGCCACACTAATACAGCAAATAATTAATAATTTACGCAATGACGTTCTGTTTTTTTGTGAAAGGGCAGACACTATATTATCCATACTGAACGAACATTTTTTAGAGTTAATATGAATTACTACTGTTAACAGTACAAATGAAATAGAAACAATTCTCATTAAAAATACTATTGATCCAAGTATACACCTACTTTAAAACGGGTATCCAGAGTTGTTTTTTATTCCAGATCAAGACGTAAGGTTCTGGCCTAGTTTAGCCTTTAAAACAGAATGACAGCATCTAAGAAGATCTATAGTCCGCGCGGTCATGTTTTTGGTTTTTATATAGTGTTGATTTTATAGAGCAAGACGCTGAAATTGGTGCGAAGCACATGGATGGATGTGCAAGTGTCGCTTGAAGCCAGATGCTTGTTGCGACCATAGCAAACCACACAACTATTTCAACAGCGTAACTATCAGCAAAAATCAGCCCATAAAAAACCGAAAAGGAGATCGTGCGGAATATATTTTAAATTGAGTTTATTTACTCAGACTTCCTCTATATCCTGAAGTAATCGGATAACGCCTATCACGCCCAAAAGCTCTAGGGGTAATTCTAATTCCCGGAGGTGCCTGTCTACGTTTATATTCATTTCTATCGACCAATGAAATAGCCCTATTGATATCCTCCAACTTATACCCAGCCGATTGTATCTCTTCCGCTGACAAATCTTGCTCTATATACATTTCCAGAATGGGATCTAATATTGAATAGGGTGGCAACGAGTCTTCGTCTATTTGATCGGGTGCCAACTCTGCTGAAGGTGGTCGTGTTATTACTCGTTGCGGAATAACTGGGGATAGTGTATTTCTGTATTCCGCTAATTGATAGGCTAATAATTTAGGTACATCTTTTATCGGTGCAAAACCGCCAGCCATATCACCATATAAAGTAGCGTAACCGACACTCATTTCACTTTTATTGCCTGTGGTTAGTAATAATTTACCTTGTTTATTAGACATTGCCATTAGCAATATTCCTCGGCAACGGGCTTGAATATTTTCTTCGGTAGTATCTTTTTTTGTACCGGCAAACACCTCACTTAGCATGCCGGTAAATGCGGTGACCGCTGGTTCTATAGCAATTGTATGATATTTAACACCTAATGCCTCGGCTTCCAGAATGGCATCTTCATTACTCATATCTTGCGTGTATTTAGAGGGCATTAATATCACTTCGACTTGGTCAGCACCTAATGCATCTACCGCTATGGCTAAGACTAGCGCCGAGTCTATACCACCTGAAAGACCTAATAATGCACCTTTAAAACCATTTTTACAGGCATAATCTTTAACGCCTAAAACCAAGGCTTTATATTCGCTTGAGATTTCATTATATAAAGGTGAACAGATATTTTTGGCGGGGCTATTACCTTCAAATTCAACCACTGATAGCTGCTCTTCAAATTCTTCTGCCCTGAATATCACTTCGCCCTGAGCATTAACCACAAAAGAGGCACCATCAAAAATCAATTCATCTTGTCCGCCCACGGCATTAACATAAACCAGAGGAATTTCCTCGGCTTTAGCTTGTTGACAAACAATCTCTTCTCGCTGATAGATTTTACCTGCTTGAAATGGTGAAGCATTCAAAGTAACGATTAAATCCGCGCCCGCTTGTTTATTTTTTTCTATTTGACCTTTTCGCCAAATATCTTCACAAATGGTAATGGCAATTGATCGCCCTTTTACCTTAAACAAACAGCTTTCATCTGCCGCTGTAAAATACCTCTGCTCATCAAATACGCCATAATTAGGTAATTCATTCTTTTTATATCTCGTCAGTATTTGTCCATCTCTTAGCACTGCCGCACTGTTGTACAAATGTCCGTTCGTTTGTTCTGGAAAGCCTAAAACAATATCGATACCTTGGACAGCCTGTGCTATCTCGGATATAGCTTTATTTGCCAGTTTGATAAAATCAGCACGAAGTAATAAGTCTTCTGGAGGGTAGCCGGTAATCGTCAATTCGGGGAAAACAATAACATCTGCGCCTAATTTGTCGCGGGCATCTACAGCTGTTTGTATGATTTTTTGTTGATTGGCGTTGATTCCGCCGACGAGTAAGTTGATTTGCGCTAAGGCTATTTTTAACATTCTGTTTTTCCGTTTTCACGCTTTGCGTGAGAATGCATTTACGTAGGCTGAGTTGAGGGACAAAACCCAGCATGGAAACCCAGGAGGCTATCCGGGAATAGAAACCGTCGCGAGGGAAAGCCCTTTTGAGTCAGTTTTTTCGTTCATTAGAGGCGAATAGTTGTGCTATTAAACGAAAATGCACGGAAAAAAGGCCAAAAGGGATTTTTCCGCAGCAGGTTCTCTATTCCCGGACAGCCTCCTAGTATCTTTATGATGCTGGGTTTCGTCCCCCACCCCAGCTTACACTAGCTATGACAAACTGGCTTTTATCGCCACACCCAGTTGCGTTGGGCTACTGACTACTTCAATGCCTGCTGCTTTTAGCGCGGCTACTTTACCTTCTGCCGTGCCTTTACCTCCGGTAACAATGGCACCAGCATGTCCCATTCTTTTTCCTGGGGGGGCTGTTCTTCCGGCAATATAAGACACAACAGGTTTAGTGACATGCTCTTTAATGTATTCAGCGGCCTCTTCTTCTTCAGAACCACCAATTTCACCCACCATAATAATCCCTTTAGTTTGATCATCTTCTTGAAAACGACTAACTACATCTATAAATGTCATACCATGAATAGGATCACCACCAATACCGACACAGGTACTTTG
>DAOVVZ010000403.1:0-2780 GCA_030636915.1 Methylomarinum sp.
AAGACGGGATTTTTTATATCAACAATTGCTTAGGTTGGGATTTATCATTAAAGTTAAGCCAGAAGGTGCTTTCTATATTTACGCAGATTGCTCACGATTTACCGATGACAGTTTTCAATTTGCTAAAGATTTGCTTGAGCAAGAGGGTGTTGCTGTGACGCCGGGCAAAGATTTCGGAAAAAATGCAGCTAATTGTCATATTCGCTTTGCTTATACGGCATCAATCGATAAAATGGCCGCCGCAATTGAAAGATTAGAGAGGTTCTTATGTCAGTAATACAGATTTCAGTAATGGAATTGCAAGAAAAGCTACAAGGAGATAATAAACCATTGCTGCTTGATGTTAGAGAATCTAATGAGTTTGAGTTTGCTCATATTGAAGGAAGTTTACATATTCCCTTGAATCAAATTCCTGAAAGGATGAGTGAAATTAAGCCTGATGTAGATTGTATTGTTATTTGTCATCATGGAATGCGCAGCCAGCAAGCAGCGACTTTTTTAGTTCATTCGGGTTTGGGCAGTATTTATAATTTAAGCGGTGGTATTGATGCGTGGTCTGTAGCGTGCGATAACACAGTTTCACGATATTAAGAAAAGAATATTTATATGTTTTTAAAAGAATTTTATTCAGGGATTAACGACTGTACAACGATTACAGCGGAACAAGGTAGTTTGTTTGCAAAGGAAGTTGCGGGAGATTTTAATCCTCTACATGATGTAGAAGCAAAACGATTTTGTGTGCCCGGTGATTTATTGTTTGCTATCGTTTTAGAAAAATACGGTTTAAGTAAAAAAATGAATTTTACTTTTACGGGGATGTTGGGACATGGTGTTACCTTGGATTTCACTGCAACAGCTACCGATCAATTTGATATTAATGGCAGTAATAATAAAACCATCCTTAAAGTAGAACGTAGTGGTGAAAGTATTACTGATGCTGAAACTATTGCAGCCTTAATTAAAGATTATGTGGCTTTTTCTGGGCATAACTTTCCTTATGTTTTAGTCCCATTAATGGCTAAACAGCAGGTGATGATTAATCTGACACGGCCATTAGTAATGTACGACAGCATGTCTTTAGAGTTTGATCATTTGAACTTTACTGACCCTAAAATAGAAATGTTAGAGCCTGTTTTAAATGTTAATGGTAAACGAGGGGATGCTTTTTTACATTTTCAGATCAAGTCTGGTGATGAAATTGTTGGTAAAGGCTTTAAGAAAATTGTTATCAGTGGTATGCGTGAGTATGAAGAAGAACCGATGCAAGCATTTGTAGATAATTATCTTGCAAGAAAAGAAGATTATTTAGCCGCTGTCGCGTCTTAAGGTTAGCTGTTTGAGTGTTTTGTAGAGCGGACTTCAGTCCGCTCTACATTAAAGTGATGCTTCAAACGGTTCGACCGTAACGGATTGACCTGCTTTTACCCCTGTAGAATCAATAGGTAAAACAATATAACAATTTGCCTTACTCATGGCACTCATAATATTAGAACCTTGTTTACCCGCTGACTCAACAAACAAATCACCTGATTCATCCTGGCTTAAAATGCCACGTTGATATTCTTGTCTTCCCGGTTGTTTTTTTAGCTGACTGTTGCAGATTGCTGTTAATTGCAATGGTTTTGCCATGGGAATGCCAGATAAATAGTTTAATGCAGGTAAAACTATCTTTTGGAATGTGACTATGGCTGAAACAGGATTGCCGGGAAGCCCAAAGAAATAACGGTTATTAATTTTGCCAAAGGCCAATGGTTTACCTGGTTTTATCGCTATTTTCCAAAAATTAACTTCACCGCACTCATCTAAAACCTCTTTAATGTAATCGGCCTCACCAACGGAAGCGCCGCCAGTGGTAATAATGACATCATGTGTCTTTGCCGCAGAAAGAAATGTTTGTTTGATTTTCTGTTTGTCATCCCTTATAACGCCTAAGTCAGAAATATTGTGATTAAGGTCGTTAAGCAAGCCTGTTAGCGCGTAACGATTACTATCATATATTTGCCCGGTTTGTAATGAATCACCTAGAGAGCTAAGTTCATCTCCGGTGGAGAAGAAGGCGATATTTTGTTGTCTTTTGACAGGAATATCATAAATACCAGCTGAAGCCAGTAAACCTATGTCGGTGGCTGACAACTTTTTTGGCGTGGATAATAACTCGCTACCTTTTTTAATATCACTGCCAATATCGCGAATAAATTGCCTGGCTTGGGTGGTTTCAGGAAAGGTGATTTGATTGGCGTGTGCATCAACCTGTTCTTGCATAATGATACTATCAGCTCCCGCCGGAATAACTGCACCGGTAAAAATTCGGATACAGTGCTGTTTTCTTAATGAGCCTTGGAATGGTTTGCCAGCCCATGATGTACCTTGCAAGGATAAGTTAAAACTTTGGCCGGGAATTATGTCATTACTAGAGAAAGCATAACCATCCATTGCTGAGTTCTTATCAGGGGGAATGTTAATTGCTGAATAAACAGGGCGAGATAATATGCGATTGAGAGCATGTTTTAATATGACTCGCTCATCCTGGTCGATAGGCTTGATTGCTTGTTTGATTTTTTCTAGTGCCTGATCAATAGTAATAAGGCCTTTTGCTTCAAGGCTGCAAGCATCAATCATTTGTATGTCCTAAAAAGTGCTGCAAAATATACTGAGTAATCTGTCTGGGGTTGTTTAGGTCTAGTTGTGTGGGGCTTGATTGCGTGCTGTTAAGCGTAGAGTCAGTTGCAATAGCAATAATTGAAGGGTCATTAGGAAAGATTAAATCCTTGTTTAAGGAC
>DAOVVZ010000425.1:0-2607 GCA_030636915.1 Methylomarinum sp.
AGAAATTGTCCGTTATTGTCGCCAATTAACATTCATGTGGACGGGGTTCTTTGCCTTTAATGCAATCATGTGTGTGGGCTTGGCTATTTTAGGGAATGATGCCTGGTGGGCATTGTATAACGGTGTGTTTATTTACCTGATGATAGGTCTATTGACCACGGGGGAATATATCTATCGACATTTTCGGTTTCCAGATTTAACAATCCCTGACCCTAAATCAACAATTAAGACCATGTTTAGTAATGGTCGAAAAATATGGATGGACGTACAAGCACGATGATAAAAGCATATGGCATTTTCTTTTTATGGCTGATTTTAGGGGTTAATCTCAGTTATGCAGAGGATTCAGTTGCTCAATTGATGCAACGAATGAAAACAGATACCGCAGTTAAAATTGCCTATCAGGAAACCCGAACATTAGAGTTGATGGATCAACCATGGCAGGGAAGTGGTTATATGTACTCTATACCGCCTGATTTGATGATTAGAGAGCAATTACAGCCTCAGCACTTATTAATGGCTGTTGATGGCGATAAGATGTTTTATTTCGACCCGGAAAATGATGTTAGACATCAGGCCGAAATGGATCAAGATAATCCACTGAGTCTAAATATGGCTGTATTTAAAGCCTTAATTAATGCCGATGAAGCCTTGTTAAACACTGTCTATTTAGTTGAATTTACCAGCAAACCACAACGCTGGCTGATGAATTTAAAGCCAAGACAAGACAGTGAATCGGGTTTTAATATTACAGTCTCTGGAGTAGTCGATCAACAAGCCGATAGCATAAAAATCCAACAAGCAGATGGTGACCTGAGTGAATTTGTTTTGCAGAAAGTAGTGGCTGGTGATGAGCTTGAAACAACAGTCAAGCAACTCTATCAAACATTAGTCGGTGAATAGTTTGTTGAAGCACTTAAAATGGCAAAGCACGCTGTTTTATCTATTGCCTCCTTTATTGGCACTTTGTACTGTTATCGGAGTTGATTTTAAAACGGATCTCTCAGCCTTTATTATTGCTGGTGATAATGCAGAAGAAATTTTGTTAGCCAGTGAAATGCAAACGGGTACATTATCACGGCGCTATCTGATTTCTATAGGGTCAGCTGATCAAGCAGAAGTATCTAAAACCTTTGTGCAAGCATTGCAAAATCAGTTAAACGCCATAGACGGTGTGGAAGATGTTTGGTTGCCTGGACAGAAAAGTAATATCCCAAAAACTATGCAAGATTTGTACGCACATTATGCTGCTGCAATGCACAGTCTTAATCCAGAACAAGATTTAGAGTCGTTATTTACTGAACAAGGATTACAACAAAGAGCTGCATTACTGAAAAAACTGTTGTTATCACCTCAAGGCACCATGTTTAAGCAGATTGCCTTACAAGACCCGCTGCTATTAACGTTGAATGGTTTTCAATCAATAGCAGGGCAGATGCAACAAGTGCTAAGTCAGGATAGCCATTACCAGAATCTGCTGTTAGAGACAGCCATGGCAGGTTTGGATGCTCCACAACAAAGCCGTATACAAACTGCTATTAGACAGGTGTTTAGCACACTAAATCAGCAGAGTTTATACCAGCTTGAAATGACAGGTGTCCCCATCTTTGCGGTGGCAACACAAACGCTAATACAGGGTGATATTACCAAAGTCAGTATCCTGTCATCTATCGCCTTAGTACTATTATTTTTATTAATATTTCGTTCTTTTAGCGTTTCATTTCAAGTCTTCACCTTACTTGCAATCGTTATCTTAAGCGCAATCCTCAGCACTTATCTGGTTTTTGGTTATGTGCATGGCATGACGGTTGCCATAGGCTCAACCCTAGTAGGAATTTGCATTGACTATCCCATTCATGCCGTGGCACATGCTAATTCAGTCGATAGTGCCAAAAGAGTGGCTGTTATTGCTAAAATCTGGCCAAGTATGTTGTTGGGTGGAGTAACCACAATGATTGGTTATATTGCGCTCGGTGCATCGGGTTACCCAGGGTTTCAACAGGTTGCTGTTTATGCTGCAACAGGCATATTGGTCAGCTTATTATTAACGCGCTTTATCTTTCCGAGGCTTTTGACTAGCAATCATCATCAATTAAAAATACCGCTAATTGCTAGCTGGGCAGGTTTTTGTCAGCGTTACAGACCATGGCTGATTACTTTACTGCTTATCATGTTGGCTTTTTCAGTGTTAGGATTAAAATCATTGCATTGGATGAAAGATATGCAGGAATTGACTCCAGAATTAGATTATCTAAAACAAAATGATAAACGGATTCGTGCGCGGATGACCAGTATAGAACCAGGACGCTTCGTACTAGTGACAGGTGAGACGATTGAAACCGCACTGCAGAAATCAGAAATGGTTTATCCGACATTAGATCAGTTAAAACAAAAAGGGCTGTTGTCTGATTATTTTGGACTCTATCCGTGGTTACTGTCTGCACGGCAACAACAGCATAATCAAACACTCTTACAAACGTATTTGACCACAGATAAACAGTCGCTTTGGCACCAAGTATTAAAACAACAAGGTCTATCGCTTAAGCGATTGGGTGACTTGGTGTATGCACCAACAGAATCATTATTGTTAGATCAGGTGCTTAATAC
>DAOVVZ010000397.1:0-2866 GCA_030636915.1 Methylomarinum sp.
AAATCTCTTATGCCAAAGCTTTAACACTATGGCTGAGCGTCTACAGGGAACGCAAAACAATTTAATGCAGCAAATTGATCTTGCCGTTAAGGAATTAAATACCACATTGGCTAGCTTAGAAGAAAAAAATCAATCACTGGAAAAAAGTTCTCAATTAGCAATTAATCAAAATAAAACAAAATCACAATTTCTTGCGCACATTAGTCATGAAATACGCACCCCAATGAATGGCATACTGGGTTTTATCGAACTACTGACAAAATCTAAATTATCTTTACAACAATCTGATCAAGCTCAGCTTATTAAGTCATCAGCTTCCAGCCTTTTAACTATTGTCAACGAAATCCTTGATTACTCCAGTCTCGAAACGGGGAATTTTAAAATCCACATTTCAAACTTTAGCCTTAGAGAAAACATTGAAAACTGCGTAACGACTATTATCCCAGTGTCAGACAAGGTTCAAGTTATTATTGACATAGACAATAATATTCCAGACATCATTTCTACCGACCCTCTTCGCTTACAACAATTAATTACCAATTTACTCGGTAATGCCTGTAAATTTACTCATCAAGGACACATCCTTGTCCGCTGTCATTTACTTAAAAACAACAGCCTGTTTATTTCAATTTCAGACACAGGTGCAGGTATTCATAAAGACCAAATAGATGATTTATTTCAACCTTTCTTGCAAACAAGCGAATATGCCGTTAACAATGAACTAGGCACAGGACTTGGCCTCACTATTTGTAAAAACATCATTAAACGTCTAGGAGGAAAGCTGGGGGTTTGTACCAAAATTAACATAGGCTCAACCTTTTGGTTTCATATTCCCATCGCGCTAGCCTCAGCAGAGCAACCACCGATAACACAACAACACACTATTCTGCTAATAGACAACTTCAATCTACGAAGAAAAGCCTTTATCAAACAGTTAAGTCATCTTGGCTTCAATTCAACAGCTGTTAGCTCTATATCTCAACTCAGCTCACATCAAGGCAACAAATATACCGTCATTTTCTATGCTGAAGAAAACAATAAAACCCATGATATTAATAGTATACCTAGCCAACTGGAGTTATTTTCAATAGTAGGCAACATTATTTTCCTTGGCACTCATAAAAAAGCATCATCCAAAAATGTTTTAGCTCTCCCTTGTCGTTCTAGTTACTTAAAGAGTCTTATTAATACATATAACGAAACCAAGCCTTCTCTCCCTCCATCCGAATACACTAGTCCCGATAACCACCCAGAAAAAAATTCTTTTTCTATTTTTATAGCTGATGATAATGAAATAAACAGATTGTTATTAAAATCTCAACTTGAAACCTATTGCAAAAACATAACCCTGGCTGACAATGGCAAAGAAGCACTTTCTTACTTACAAAAGAACAAATATGATCTCATTTTTTTAGATCTACAAATGCCTTACTTTAGCGGCCAAGATCTCATAAAAATAATCAAGCAGTCTGATTCGATCAATAAAGACTCACCTGTTATTGCAATTACTGCACATGCACAAAGTCACCAAAGAAAAAACCTGATTCAATCAGGTTTTGATGAATGCCTGATTAAACCTGTTTTATTAGAGCCATTGTCCGAAATTCTTGACTTATGGCTAACCGATGATCGCATCGTTGCTAATGATCAAACGGACAAAATAAATTATGTGGCAAAACTAATGGAAAAAACATCAGGAAATAGCGATCTAGCAGCCACCATATTTAATAAATTATTTAAAGAACTAGAACAACAATCCCAATCAATGGAACATGCTTTAGAAACTAATAACTTTGCTTTAGCCGAAAAAATAGCGCATAAACTACATGGATCAGTAAGTTTCTGCGGATTCACAGATATTCAGGCACTAGCAAAAGCGATGGAAATAAGCCTATCTGAAAAGGACACTACTCAAATAACGACTAACTTTTATCGTTTAAAAAATAAAATCATTACATTTCTTGCATTAAAAAACAGCATAAGCAATCAATTATCAAAGCTCACCAAACATGTTATAGATCAGTCATGACATTTTAGTACCTGCCCAAGAACAATCAGTGCACCTTTAGGAGCGCGCATGGAATAACATGGACAACTGACGTAGAATTTTTGTTCGTATTCAAGGCGTATAAATAGGCGCATAGCAAGCTACGCAACTATTTATACAACGCGGAAGACGGACAAAAAGACAAGTCGGTTGTTTATGTTATTTCTTGCACGTTCCTTAGCAACTTGAGAATACATCAGACACAAAAAAAGCCCTATTAAGGGCTTTTTTTGTTTGATTTTTCTCTCACTATTTCAATTGATCTATGATAGATTGGGCTTCTGCTTTTTGTTCAGCATTGCCTTTTTCAAGTACTTCCTCGGCAATATTCTTTGCCGCATCAAAATCTTCCATGCCAATATATGCTTTTGCCAAATCTATTTTGGTTTCCAGTTCATCCATATCCGTCAGATCCGAAACACCTGCATCTATGTTAGATTCAGAGCCTGGTATATCCAGATCAAAATCAAAACTTTCTAAGCTGTCACTACTATCTAAGTCTGGACTCAAGACCAGCTCTTCAGTTTTTTGATCATTTGCTTCGACCTCAGCAGGTGCCTCTAAATCAAAATCAAAATCAAAGCTTTCTAAACTGTCACTAGTATCCAAGTCTGGACTCAAGACTGACTCTTCAGTTTCTTGATCCTTTGTTTCGAGCTCAGCAGGTGTATCCAGATCAAAATCAAAAGATTCCAGCTCATCAAGCTTACTTGCACTATCAGCCGGTGATTCAGCTACAGAATCATCCAGAGCAAGCGTGTTTAAATCAAAATCAACTGTCTCAACGCCTTCAAGCTTATGTTCTGTCTCGTCTATCTC
>DAOVVZ010000281.1:0-3701 GCA_030636915.1 Methylomarinum sp.
ATTATCCGGAATGCCAATCTTCCCAATATCATGCATAGGTGAAGCATTTAAGATTAAATCCTCTTGCGTTTCCGGAAGTTTATACGCCAATTCTAACAGTTTTGAGTATTTACTCATCCTGATAATGTGATTACCAGTTTCATTATCCCGATACTCTGCCGCCAAACCTAACCTTTGAATAACTTGCTGCCGTGTATCATAAAGTTCTTTTGTTCTTTTCTTTACTTCACTTTCTAAAATGATATTCTGTTGTTTGATCTGTTTATGCATTAAACGAACTTCTAATAAATTATTAATTCGTGTTAATGCTTCAACTTGATCAAATGGCTTAGTTAAAAAGTCTTTAGCACCGCATTCCAATGCTTTTAAGCGCGTCTCTCTATCGATTTGTGCAGTAAAGACTAAAACAGGCAAATAATCGTTAACATAATATTTTTTCAAAAGATCCATGACTTGAAAGCCATCAATCTCGGGCATTCTGATGTCTAATAAGAATGCATCAAACTCAACTTTATCACACAAGCCTTCAACATCCCTTGGGTCTGATGTTGCATATACATTTTGATACCCTTTACGCAATAAAATCCGTTCCAGTAGCTTTACATTGGCCGGCTCATCATCAACAATCAATATGTTTGCCTGATAAATCTGTTCGCTAATACCCATCTTTCATCCTAAATTACGTCTCTGCTGGCAATAAAACCGAAAACACTGTGCCTTCACCTAAACGGCTTTTTACGGTTAAATCACCCTGCATTTCAGTGACCATTTTCTTTGTAACATACAGACCTAAGCCCGTTCCCTCAATATCAGTGTCTCCAGCACCTAAGCGGTTGAATTTTTCAAACAGCCCTTGACAGGCCTCTTTACTCAACCCCGCACCGGTATCTTTAACACTGATACAAATACTTTCCGTTTCTTTTTTGTAAAGAACCGAGATAAATATATCACCATATTCTCTATTGTACTTAACAGCGTTTGATAATAAATTAATTAAAATTTGCCTTAAACGCGCACTATCAGCAATGACACGAGGGATATTTTCTGCAAAATTTTCATGTAATGTAATTCCTCGCTCTGAAGCGGCATATTTAATAATACTGATTGCAGAAAAAATAACGTCTTTAACATAAAAGGATGATAAATGAACATCCATCTCCCCCGCTTCAATTTTTGACAAATCTAATATTTCATTAATTAAACTTAGCAAATAGTGGCTCGCCTTATCAACCTCAATAATAGAATCAAAAAAATCATCAGAGACTTTTTCTTCTTTAGCATCCATTTTTAATAATTGAAGATACCCAATTATAGCATTTAGAGGCGTTCTTAATTCATGGCTTGTTAATGCTAAAAACTCACTCTTTGCTGCATTTTCTTGCAATGCTTTATTCTTCTCACTATACATATCCATAAAATAGTGTCGATTTTCAATCAAGCTTTTAACTCTGGCAATCAGCTCTTCCTCAACAATGGGCTTAATAACATAATCATTAATCCCTAAATAGAACAGTCCAATTCTTCTGGATATGTTATCAAAAGCCGTCACAGCTAAAATAGGCACATCACCCTTGTTTCCATCTAGCCTTCTAATTCTATTCGCCAAAGTCACACCACTCATGCTCCCATCCAGAACAATATCGGTAAGAACCATGTCGTAATCTTTTTTTATAAAAGCAGCAAAAGCCTTTTCCCCTGAAGCAAAGCCATCGACTTCAAGTCCATGTTGAAGCAACATTTCAGTGACTAACAATCGCTGAGACAAGGTGTCTTCTATATATAGGACACGCCCATTAATTTTATTATTCTGCTGCCCAAAACGTCGAATGAAATTTACCAGTTGATCGACATCTTTTTTTTCAAAAATATCGGTAATCCCCGACTTCATAGCTTCTTGAATAACATTATCAGATTCTGAAGATGTTATAAGAATAATAGGTGTATGAATATATTTTGTTAACTGACGAATTTTATGGCTAAGTTCAATAGCATCCATGTCTTCAAGATACATAGAAATACAAATTATTTCATATTTATCTCTTTCCAACATAGATAAAGCTGATGATCCCGTGTCAGAGAAATCGTACCCTATATCTGTATCACTCAAAACACTGGCAAAAATATTTTGAAATAACTTAACCCGGTCAACAACTAAAATCTTCATGACTCATTCATAGTTTTATTGATTGTTTCTATAAAAAGCGCAACATCTAATGGCTTAGTTAAATACGCCACAAACCCCAATTCTTTTGCTGCTTCTATATCTTTTTTCATGGCATTAGCAGAAATAGCAATAACAGGAAGCTTACTGGCAAAATCAAAGCGCTTATGAATTTCAGAAAATGCCTGAAAGCCACTCATACCAGGCAAATCTATATCCATCAACACTATATCAGGTCGCATTTGCTCAATCATCTCCAATCCAATTTCTGCATTGGGTGCATCATACATCACACAGTCATCAATTTTCTTAACCACTTTACGCATCAACTGCATATTAGCGGGGTTATCCTCTATATAAAGTAATTTGATTGCTATATTTTCGGCTGGTAAAGTGGAGTTTTCATTGGTAGATATTGAATTTTCTAATGAGACATCATTATTCGGATTAGCCGAAGGCAAAGAAAACCAAAAAAGACTGCCATTGCCTTCTTTACTTTCTACACCAATAGCCCCTTGCATATGCTCAACAATATTTTTACACAAGCTAAGTCCAATACCAGTCCCTTCAATCGCTGTTTTCTCTGCACCTAAGCGACTAAATGGCTTAAACAGATCTTTCTGATCATCAAGACTAATACCCGGCCCAGTATCCTTTATAGAAACCCGAAATTCATCACCTAGACTGGCTATTTCAATCTCTATTTTGCCATATTCATAATTATATTTAATTGCATTAGAAAGTAAATTTAAAATAACTTGCTTTGTCCGCATATAGTCAGCCAAAACTACAGGCTTATTAACATTTTGCTTTACGCTTATATCAATTCCTCTTTTTTTAGCCATTTCGCTAACAAAAGGAATTAATTCAACTACAACATCATCTAAAGATACTGGCTCTAATGATAGATTTATCATACCTGCTTCAATAGTAGATAAATCCAAAATATCATTGATCAAACCTAATAAATGCTGCCCGCCTTTATGTATTAGTTCAATTGATTCACGCTGAGTATCAGATAAAGGCTCATCCTCATCTAGCTCTAGCAACTGAGAAAAACCAATAATTGAATTTAATGGTGTACGTAACTCATGACTCATATTTGATAAGAAATGTGATTTTGCCTGGTTTGCTTCTTCAGCAACTTTTTGGGCTTGAATAATCCTCATCTCTGATTTTTTTCTATCCGTGGTAATGCTTCCTACACCTTGAAATTCAATTAACTCATTATTTTCATCAAAAATACCACGCGTTGTCCATACCTGCCATTCTTCGCTATTGTCAGGCAGAATAATCTTATCTTCATGCTGAAAAAGTGGCTGCTCGCAACTGATAGTTTTATGTGTTTCCAACAACCATTCAACAGTTTCTTTAGGCACTAAATCAAGCAATGACGAACCTAATAATACATCTCTTTCTTTTCCAAAATAATCACAGTAAGCCTTATTAACAAAAGTAATAATAAAGTTTTTATTGTATCGGCAAATTAGATTATCCTGATCATCTACAATAGACAGATAAAGCTTATGACTTTGCTCCA
>DAOVVZ010000231.1:0-4076 GCA_030636915.1 Methylomarinum sp.
AGATGATAAGGAATTATATTTGACACCAAGAAACTGAAGACCCTAGAATTGATCAATATAAACCTATATTGATGCCAAGCCTCCAGCTTTGTTAGAGGTATTTGACTTGAATCCTACACGTATATTTATTTTTAGGATAATTTCAAAGCACAGTAAGTTAGTTGTATAGTATTCATTCGTCTATGTAATAACTAATATTGTGATTTCTCACACAGAATTCCGCGCGAAATAGCATTATTCTGCATAATAATCATTAAATTAAATGATTAAGCTCTTATGAATTTATTATTACTATTTGCATTGTGTGTTCTGATATCTATAGTCTTTATTCGTCTCTCTGTTAGTGCTGCGAATGCTGTTAACATATCTGACACTCCTGCTCCTGGCAGTAATCATAAACTGCATGATACAGTCACACCTTTTGTTGGCGGCGTTGGTGTATTGGTGGCCTTATGTGTTGCCATTTTCTTTTTGATCGACATTCATTCTGATTCGTTTCATAAGTATGCTGTGCTAGGAATTATCTCAATCACTATTTTTACCATTGGTTTTGCAGATGATGCACTAACGCTAAATTATAAGTCGCGTTTTTTTATTCAAATACTTTCCGTATTCATTATGATTTTGTTTGGTGGCGTGGCACTGAGTGATTTTGGTGGAATACTTTTTAGCGCGTCTCTACAAACCTATCATGCTGTGATTCCTATTACTATTTTTGCTGTTATTGGTGTCATCAATTCACTCAATATGATCGATGGTGTTGACGGACTTTCGGGGTCTGTTTCATTTGTAACCCTATTATTAATCGGCACTGTGGCGTTCATAGCTGATGACCGACATAATCTCATTTTGACTACAGCACTTATTGGTGGCGTGCTGGGTTTTCTATATTTTAACCTTCGTTATCGTAAACAGCGTTACGCACGAGTTTTCCTGGGTGACAATGGCAGTATGTTATTGGGACTACTATTAGCTTGGTTATTAGTGGACCTCTCTCAGGGATCGAATCGAGCAATGACACCAGTAACAGCACTTTGGTTGTTTTCTGTTCCCCTCATGGACACGGTTACTGTTATGGTGCGACGAGTCTGGCTGGGGAAATCTCCGTTTACGCCGGATCGTTACCATCTGCATCATTTGATGCAAAGAGCTGATTTTCGTGTGTCAGAAATTGTATTCATTATTGTGCTACTGCATACCCTATTGGGCATAATAGGTCTCATGGGTTTATATCTTGGCATTTCAGAAACTATCATGTTTATCTGTTTCCTTCTGTTTTTCTTAGGTTACGTCTTCTTGACGATTAGGCCTTGGCATTTTATACCATTACTACGACACCTTTACGTATTACTCAATACTCGGCTTAGTTTTTCACCTATTGCAAGTGATGGTATTTTTACTAGTAGTTATTCGGCTAAACAAACCGAAGGTATCTCAAAAGTTGTTAGTGAAACACTAGAAATAAGCCTGAATTATGGGTATGTGTTAAAGGTTTATGAGCAACTATTGAAACGTAGTGATTGTGGAAAACGTTTTTCGATTATGATGAGTGTTTGGCCAGATAAAAAAGAGTGTGTGTCAGCAGAAAGATTGAAGCAATATATTTCACTACTGTACCAACAGTTAAAGATGCAACAGAATATACAGCTACGTCAATTTACTGCGCGGGATTATGATTCTGCCCCAGAAGTTTATAGATCCGGCAATGCCTTTGGTGAGTCAAAAGCTGAGAATCGACGTAGATTAGGTCCTCAAGCACTAGTATTTGAAGTTACCTATTGTGAAGAATGAAAAATTACCGATTTTAGGTGGGTGATATAAAATAATTTATTCTAAGTGCTTCAGTTGAACGTACTTGAGATGGTTCAAATCTTAACGGGCGTGCTTTGCAAAGGTCTCATGGGGTGAGTAGTTACATAACAGGACCTATATATTTGCTATGAAAATTAAAGTCGATTGAGCATTAGTAAGAGTAAAAAACGAACCAAATGGATTTGGCGTTTAATTCGAGAAGGCTCTTTCAGCAACCGATACAGCCACTCAACATGATGCTCCACCCACCAAGCAGGTGCACGCTGAACATTACCCGTGTAAATATCAAAACTTCCCCCCAAGCCTTGATATAAAGCAGGGTGCTTTTGGCTTATTTCTTCCATCAATAATTCTTGCTTGGGTGAGCCCATGGCTACAAACACTACATCGGGTTTTTTCTCAATAATGTCATTTATCAGAACTTGTCTTTCAAAATCAGTTTTTAAATAACCATTACGATAGTTAACAATATCGATGCCCTGAAATTCTTCTTTAAGTTGAGCGACAGTTTGTTCTATGACCGTATCTTTACCGCCAACCAGATAAAAGCGCTTATCACGATAATGTGCTTTTATAATATCCAGCCACAACTCACAACCGGGTATTTTATCAACATCGCTTAGCCCTTCTTTCTTAAGACCCATAATAGCGCCAACACCATCGGGGAAACCAACATTACGATTAATAATGTCACGAGATTGATCGGTGACGTGCAGAATCTTTTCTGCATTTACTGCAACCAATAAGCTTTTATGGGTAAAAGCAAAATCAATTAAAGCTTTACGCGAAAGTGGGGCATAAACTTTTACCCCATTGATTAATCTATCTTCCATAATCTTCCGACAGATAACAGCTTAAAGCATTAAACATAAAAGCATTGCTCCAGCGCATATAAGAAATTTTTGAACTAACGCCTTTCTTTAATTGGTAATAAAAATAACCACTGTCATCTTGCATATTCTCAATTGACCAATTCAGCACATTTTTACTTAGCTCATGATTTTTTGACCACTGTTGCACAGCGCTTAATGTGATCCACAACTGACCAGGGCAATGAATATCAATGGGGTAAGTTTTATCATGATAATATTTAGGTGTGCCATCAGAAAGAAAAAAGTGCTTTAGGTAAAAATCTAAACCTTTCTCTATATTATCTTGGTATTCATCATCACCACAAAAACGTGAGTAACAAGCTATCGCTTCTAAATTGTAGCCTGTGTGAAAACTATCAATCCATGATTGCACCGGCAATAAGCCATAAACCCAAGAGCCATCTTCCGCCTGTCCAGCACAAGCCCCACTTACAATCTGCTTGGCAGTATTTTTATACTCTTCCTTACCTGTGTGGTAATAGCAATAGCTTAAAAGCTTAGCGCCTAACAATGAGGCGTTATAAACCGTGTCATTACCTTGTAACGGGCTATACGAAAGAATAAAACCACCTTTGCACTCACTACGATTTAAATCCTTTAATACAAAATTGGCTGATGACAACGCCACTTCTAAATAGCTTTTATTTTGAGTAATTTCATAAGATTCAAACAAAGCGCTAGCGCAAAATGTAGTAGCAACAACGGTAGGTGTATTAGCGGGGAAAAAAAATAATCGTCTCGCCTGCCAGTCAAAATTATAGCCCCAACTCGCACCTGAATATTCCGTGTTCTGCATGGCCAGCAACAAATCTGAAAGTTCAGTTATTAATTGTAATAACTCAGCCTCACTACCAAACTGAGTTTCACCCTGTTTTGCCAGCTTGTATAAATTACAGTAGCCGTTTAAAAATAAACCAACGCCTTTTGCATTATGTGCTTTAGGCACAAGCAGCAGTTTTCTAAAATTAATAGGGCTACGTTTAAAACTTTGAATCCAGACTAAGCGGGCAACATCCCAATGCTTTAAAGGCGTAGCCTGAAATATCTTTGAATTAAGCCCGTCGTAAGGATCCCAGCCTTTAAAATTTTCTGCCTCACAATATTCTTTTAAACTAATAAAGGCTTTATTCGCTAAAGACATCGTAAGGTTTGCTTCCATTCTGCAATGACTTTAATGTTAGAAATGCAGCTTTACTTACTGCATAAATATCTTCATAGGGAATAGGGCTAGAGCCATCTTTCAACAAGCCATCAATAAATGCACCTACCATTTCTTTCTGACCTTTATTCTGATTAATAAGCCTTTTCTTGAAAGGCCTACCTTTGCCATAAACTTTCAGCTCTTTAAAGTCATTAATAATAGCTGTACTTCCTGACGCAAAAACCTCCACA
>DAOVVZ010000271.1:0-3761 GCA_030636915.1 Methylomarinum sp.
GGGATTAGTCGGTTTGAACTGGAAAGTAGAAATGATTTTGAGGATATTCCCCTACCAACACATATGCATAAAGAGGTTTCTAAAAATTTATTGGCTGAACTCTCAAAAAAAGAAGTATTTCTTCATCAGTCAGATGATCTTGGGCTAGTTAGATTTGAAAAGGATAAAGAATCAAGAGGGACTCAGCGATTATTTAAACTTTTGCCCTTTATAATTATTGTTCTTCGTGAAGGATCTGTATTATTTTTTGATGAAATAGAAAATAGCTTTCATCCTCATGTTGCTGAATTAATCATTAAGCTTTTTAACGACCCACTTGTTAACAGGAAAAACGCACAATTAATTTTTACTACGCATAATTTAAGTTTGATGTCTTCTGCAACCATGAGAAAAGACCAGATTTATTTGACTGATAAGAACGTGGAAAAAGGAACAGAATTTAACTGTTTAGAGAGTTATGAGTCAACACTAAAAGATAGTAGCCCATTTGCTAAATGGTATGAAGATGGACGTTTTGGTGCAATACCCACGATTAATTATCGAGATATTTCTGATTCTTTTAAAGATAGTTTATTTGGGATCAATAGCTCTGTTAATGAGGGGCTAATAAATGGCGAAGAGTAAAGGGAATAAAAACAAAAAAGTTTTACCTGTTTTTCATATTTTTTGTGAAGGTGAAAAGACTGAGCCTTATTACATTAAAGGGTATTTAGATCGGTATCATTCAGATAAGAAACGCATAGTTACTGAACCTACGAAAAAGAACACGCCAGAGGCTTTAGTTGATGAGGCTGTGGATCATAAAAAACGAAGTCCTGATGACGATATTTATTGGGTAGTTTATGATCGTGAGGCGGTAACAAAATATAGCTATGAGTTGCATTTGAAGGCTCTGATAAAAGCAAAGGATAATGGTATAGAAATCGCATTTTCCAATGTTTGTTTTGAGGTTTGGTTGTCTCTTCATCTTGCTTATAGCACGGCAAGTTCAACAAATTGTGGTGCACATGTAAATAAGAGCCCGTTAAAACCATTTATTAAGTCAAAGAAGGAAAAGAAATATGAGAAGGCACTTCCTTCGATATTTACATGGTTGAATGAAGATAATGGTGTTAGCAGAGCAATTAAAAATGCTGAAAAACTAAGGTTGGACGCGTTAAGTAATGCCGTGCTGGGGAAGACGTCGCCGTGCTATCTAAATCCATATACGGATGTTCATGAGCTTTTTATTGATATGAAAATGTTTATTGATGGCAACGTTAGTGTAAGGAAGACTAGGCCCACTAACTTTTCACGGGATATAAAGAATCATGTGGCTAACAATGCTCCTCTGCCTCATCCGTTTTAGTCTCTTGGTAAGTTAACAAGGCTATCAAGGGGTCAGCCAGCTTGAAAATTAAAATAAGTCAACTTTCTTTTCAAGACAGCATCCAACCCCTTGATTTTTTTGATTGTTAGCTATGTTGATACACTTCACCACGATGAGCTACTTTAACTATAAAAACAACTAACTCAGAATCCTGTATTGCATAAATAATTCGGTAAATCCTTGCATTACTCTATATCGATCTTGGCCAGAAAGCTTAATACACCTCTCATTCAAGTAACTCTTCATAGCTAAATGTCGATTCATTTTTTCTTTTTTCAAAAACAGATAAATCGTCTTGATCCTCTCGTAAAGCGATACGTATGGCCTCATTAACTACTTCTGAAACTGATTGATGAGTAGTAGCCGCTTTTGACTCGTTCCCAACGTCTTCGTTGGGAACGCATAGTCAGAAGCTCCGCTTCGTGTCTCATCAAGCAGAGCTTGACGGTAGGCATTCCCAGGCTGGAGCTTGGGAACGAGAAATCTTGTGTTTTATTGTATAAAAACATTTCAGATAAAAAGGATTTTTCTGGGTGACCGTTTACGTTGAATAATCAATAGGTCAGCCAGCTTTATTTATTTGCATTTAGGAAATATGTAGCCGATTCAGGGGATTTTGTCGGTAATATTGGCTCAAAGAAAACAGGGTCATTATGGTCTTGCATTAACACAAACAAACACGGACAAAGGCCAGTCCACATTATACGGCTATCAGTCGGGTTATTAAAAAAGCCGAGAAACAATAGGTATTGCATTGCAAGACCCTGCTTCACTCTAAACCTCAAGGGTACAAAGGATTAACCAGAATATCAAGCTGGCTGCCCCTAATACCGCCACCAGTTACATTAAATAATTTAAAATCAATTAGTTACAGTGATTGATGGTGATCGGAGAATAACGGCATATAAAAAAACAATAACTTACGAAGACGGTTTGTTAAACATTGCGTCTATGAAATATATACAAGCGTTATAAGTCGTTGTTTTTAAATTGGTCATGTTTTTAGAAAACATGGCCAGTATTTTATATTACTTATTATAATTCAATAAGTTAATTCGTGACTGGTAGCGTAATTACTGGATGCTCCCTTGATCTTTGCCTATGCAATTTTGGTTTGAGCAGCCAGTTGCCGAAACAGCAATTAAAGTGGACTTTATTATAAGCGCTCTTTAGTCCAAAAAGCACTTTTATAAAAGAGTAACAGTGGCATTATTTCGAACAGCCATCTTTTTGAGGTTCCTTTTTCACCAACTCCCCACCTTTCCAACCAACATATTTACCTAGGGTACACCCTAAATCCCTATAGGCTTTAAATTGCGCCTTATCGTAAGAAACATCTGTGGTTGTATTATGTGGAAAGGCTTTGTTTTTCTCCATAAAGTGCTTGACGGTATAAGGGTACGCCACGCCATGCCCATTAGATTCGCCATGTTTCGCCTGTACCGCCAGTTTAATATAGATCAAATTAATATCTGCTACCTTACCCTTCTCATCAACTAAACCTGTAATTTTTCCTTCTATGACCGCTTCATCTGGCTCAGCATCATAAACATTAATACCACCATCTGGCTGTGTTAAAGTAAATGTCAGCCCATATTCCTTTAGCGAATTTTTCACAAATTTAGCCGCCTGAAAAGTTGACTCTGGGTCATGTTCAGCATCTACAACAATAATTTGCTTAACTCCACGTCGTACTAAAGAAAACAACCCTAGGTTTTCTGATGCACCACCATCATTTAAATAAATACTGGTTGAATGATCGCTCGCCCTATCTGAATCACTTAAAAACCAATCATGAACCCAAGTTAATGGAAAAGGCAGAAACTTATGCACCCAAATATAAGAATCATTCGTATTATAATTATCAATATGATAACCCAAGTCTCCATTGGCAATGTTTAGAACACCGCCCGCAAGGTCATCACTAAAGTTTTTTTCTACCCGCTCACCATTATCATCTAACTTACTGTACTGACCATCTACTGCTGCACCGGAAATAGATACCGCCTTAGCCCATGTAATATCAGATAAAGGTATTTCACTACATGTTTCTACACTCACATAGCCAAATAATAAAGAACCACATGTCCATGGTGTAAACTCAAACACTTCTTTTTCGATAGTACGTTTATTATCATGTGAGGGTCCCATAGGCCTACCAAAACGCCCAGTGGTATTAATAATAAAATAAGGCGCTTTTTTATAATCAGGGCGTTTTATTAGTTCGTTTTCTCTTTTTAGCTCTTCGACTAAAAAGTCCCTATATTCGTTAAAACTTACTTCTGTAGCTGAGACACGCTCATACCAAAGGTAAGACTCCGCGTTAATAAATTTCTCTTGCTTCACATCTTTGGGCACATAACCATACGTTCTTTCTAAGCCATTTTGATAA
>DAOVVZ010000355.1:0-3128 GCA_030636915.1 Methylomarinum sp.
AATCGGTGTCATATTGAGCCGAACCATGTGGCTATGTGGTGACTTTATTTAATGGAGTAGTGCATCCCACTTATGATGAATTGTGAGATAAAGATTTTGATACATGACGGGAATGCCAGTTGCATTGTTAACTAACTATGCATATCGCTCTTCAGTAGGAAAAGTAAATCGTTGAACTCGATAATACTTATAAACTCTACGTTTTAATAATGGTAATCAATAACCTAAAAATCAGTATGAAAAACGTTACAAATATTTTTATTTAATCCATAAAAAAGCCACTTATTACAGTGGCTTAAATACAATAGTTTACATTTATATACCTAGGTGTCTCCTAGAAGGGAATATCATCATCAAAGTCTTCATAAGATGCTGGTGGTGGCGCATCTGGAGGCTGTTGGTTGGGCGCAGCAGCTGGTTTTGGTTGATATGTAGGTGTTGGTTGTGGGGCTTGCTGCGGGGCAGAGTAAGCAGCGGTATTTACTTGTTCATTAGCAAGATTTCCTGTGCCGCCACTTTTGCTGTCAAGCATTTGCATTTGCTCGGCAATAATCTCTGTTGTGTAGCGGTCTTGTCCATTTTGGTCTTGCCATTTTCGAGTACGAATGCGACCTTCTATATAGACTAAACTACCTTTTCTTAGATATTCTCCTGCAATTTCAGCGATACGATTGAAAAAAGAAACGCGATGCCATTCGGTTTCTTCTCTACGCTCGCCAGATTGTTTGTCTTTCCATCGGCGAGATGTTGCCAAGCTGATATTGGCTACAGCACCACCACTTGGCATATATTTGACTTCTGGGTCAGCACCTAATCTTCCGATTAATGTAACTTTATTTAGCATTGATAATGGTTTTTGTCGTTTTGGTATGGTTTTGATGGTTGGGTTGGTTTTTTAGTGAGGCTAAAAAACCAACCCAACGATGCATATTGTTAAAAGGTTTATGTTTTAAATTGACCAACCGCAGTACGTAATTGATCAGCCAATTCTAGTAGCTCATGACATGCTTTGGACGTGTTTCTAGCACCAATTGATGTGTCGTTGGTAACCTCGCTGATATTGTTGATGTTGCGGTTTATTTCTTCTGCTACTGCTGTTTGTTCTTCAGCGGCCCCCGCAATTTGATTGTTCATGTCACTAATAGTGTCTATGCGTTCACTAATGGTGGTGATTGATTCACCTGCGGAAGCGGCTTGCTCTACACTGGATGCAGCTTGTCGTCTGCCATTATCCATTACGCTAACTGCTTGTTTTGCTCGGGTTTGTAAGCGCTCAATAGTTTGCTGGATTTCAAGGGTGGAGTTTTGTGTTCTACTGGCAAGTGTGCGTACTTCATCGGCAACAACTGCAAATCCGCGACCTTGTTCACCTGCGCGTGCCGCTTCAATTGCGGCATTTAAGGCAAGTAAATTGGTTTGTTCTGCAATACCTTGAATGACACTTAATACTTCGCCAATGCTGTTACTGTCATTTTCTAATTCATGAATGACGTTGGCAGCATTTTCAACTTCTGATGCCAGTTGATTAATACCATCAACTGCCTGAGTGACAATGTTTTTACCTGTTGCAGCTTCTGTATCAGCGGTTCCTGCGGCATCAGAAGCGTTGATGGCATTGCGGGCGACTTCTTGCACTGTTGCTGTCATTTCTTCCATAGCTGTTGCAACTTGAGTGGTTTCAGCTAGTTGTCTTTCAACACCTTGTTCGGTTGTTTCTGAAATTTTTGCTAGATTATGTGAGGCAGTTGCCAGCTGTTCACTGGTTACACTAATGTTAGTAATGGTTTTGGCGATTTTCTTGACGAAAGTGTTGAAACTTCCTGCTACCCATGCAAATTCAGACTTACCCTTAACATCAAGGCGAGAGGTTAAGTCTCCTTCACCACTGCTAATGGCTTGAAGTTTTATGGCGAGACCGGTTAGTGGAGCGATAATGATTTGGTTCATCACAAAATAGCCCGTTGTAGCAATAACGACAAGCGTGATAATAAAAAATCCTATGGCTAACCATATATCATATTGTAATTCTGCAAGGCCCTCAGAGATTGGGGTGATGATTTCAAAGGCACCATGTAAGTCGCCTTGGCGCTTGTTCTCCATAGGGTAGCCTAAAATGTCAGTGCCTTGACTGTTACCCCATACTTCTTCTGAAGTGTTAGGGTTGCCGTGGCATAGCTCACATTGCTTATCAAGTTTAACGGGTCTGAAGTACCTGATTTCATTTTTTTCTTCGTCAACGAAGCTATAATCACTGGCTGAAGGATTACTTTGAAAATATGTTAGTGCTTCGCGTTCAATAGAATCAGCTTCATTTTTAGGGTTTCTTGCCCCGACTCTAGGTGCTTTAAAGCGAAAATTGCCTTCTAGTGATTTTTCTTGAATGACATCCCAGGCGTTTGCAACAGGTACAGTTGCAAAGACTAACCCTTTGGCTTCTGAAGCTGATTTATCCAAAATTAGCGCTTTAAGTGATTCTGTGGTGTATAAGCCTTGATCCCATTTTTTAATGGCGTTGTTACGAATGGATTCGGAGACAAGGAGTAATTGTCTGGACGCATTAATGTGGGTATTGATTACTTTGTTTTTTTCATTGTTTGCGTATAAAAAAAGTAAGGCAATAGCTAAGACACTTAATACGGACATAGTGATTGCAATTACTTTAACGCCGACAGAATGCCAGTTCATCATTAGCATGGTTGTTTTCTCCTGGTGCTTTTAAAGCCAAAGGTTTTTTATTTTCATTTTTGTTGTAATTAAGCTGGTGATACCATCTTATACAAAGGACTAATTAGGATATAATCGGTTGCTACATTACCGTATCGGTCATTTTATTACAAACTTTAAGTTTAATATGAAAAAAACGCGCGTTCTCTTTGTTTGCATGGGTAATATTTGCAGATCACCAACTGCAGAAGGTGTATTTTCTGCCTTGGTACAGGCACAAAAAGTTAGTGATCAGTTTGTCATTGATTCTGCGGGAACGCATGCTTATCATGTCGATGAAGCACCTGATTTGCGTTCTCAGAAAGCGGCTAAAGATAGAGGTGTTGATCTTGCTAAAATAAGGGCTAGAAAAGTAGTTTTTGGCGATTTTGAAGATTTCGATTATTTATTAGCTATGGATAGTG
>DAOVVZ010000312.1:0-3476 GCA_030636915.1 Methylomarinum sp.
CAAAAATGATGCTGCAATTATAGCAACCATACTTTCGATGAGCCGAATTCTTAACTTTTCTGTCGTTGCTGAGGGTGTCGAAAAAGCTGAACAGTTGAACTATTTGCACGGAGTAGGCTGCGATATTATACAAGGCTATTTCTTTAGTAAGCCCGTTAAACCCGAACGCATTATTGAGCTGGCTGCCACTAGTTTCCTACCGGCCTCAACATAAACAGAACCTAGCGATCGATGACATCAGTGAATAAAATAAATATAAATCAGCAGATGCTCCTAAACACTCAGGTTCCTATATTACCTGCTGGTCTTAGTCAATTATTACAGGCTCTTGAAACTGATAATATAAACCACCAAAAACTCAGCCAATTCAGCTTGGGCATCACCGAGTATCCCTGTTGAAAACTTGGAAATTGCCTGTTCCAGGCTAGGGCTTTCCATGGTTCGCATGCGTCAGTATATCCTTATGTATTATTTCTCCCTTTAATTCTCTAAATAAATGCCCCGCATTTGATATTGAATATTTCTGGAGTTGCGCGCTCTTAACCACTGAAGGAACAACGATGCTGGCTTCCAGTACAACTGATACATCTGCTTTAAATACCTCAACATTTCATACTGCTGGGCTACTTCACAATTTGGGAGTGCTGTGGCTGGCGGGCAATTGGCCCGAGGAGACCTCATTAGCTCTGGAACTCGCTACTACAGACGATTCGATATCAACGATAGAAGCCTTTCGTTCCGTTATTGGCACAGATTATTGTCAGGCAGGAGGCATACTCAGCCGCGCCTGGAAATTACTGGAGGTTCTAATATCCGCTATGGAACAGCATTGTCATTGTGTTTACAGCGAATCGACATGTCAAAATACTGTACTGATTGGCTATGCTGTAGACATGGTATCCGCATTATTTCGGGGGCAAGAGGAGAGACCACAGCTCCCCGATAAGGCCGCTGCACATGTCAACTTGGCACACTTGGACGAAATATATATAAAGCTCGGAGACAAGTTAAATGAAACACAGAAGCTAGCACACTCAATGTTTTCCGGCTCCCGAGTCATATAAAAAATACAAGCCCCCCCTCCAAATAATCTAGATTGAAATCAAACTATACTCGCGCGGTTACGGCTGCGAAATTTAAAGCACTTTGATTGCTCTCCTATCAACACAATTTTATTTGGTATCTTTGTAAAAATGTCTTTGTTCATGAAGACCCGGTTTCAGCTGAGAAAGATTCAAATAGCCAGCCCCTCCTTTTTCTATCGTGACAGTTATTTTATACAATCCTTTTGGCAAATCATGCTTAAACAGTATAAAAAACTGTGATACCGATGATTAAGGCTGTATATTTTTTTCGAGTGTCATTTAATCAATTAAAAAATTCAAGCGTAATTTATGATAATAATAGATCACTTAGAAAAATCAATACTATCATCGACCTTACCCTAACAGGGATTGCAGGTCATCAGAAAATAATATATTTCATTCAACATGTGTCAACTTAAGACCAATAATGCCTAAAACAATCAAACTAATAGATGCCAGCCTAAACCACTCTATTGATTCTTTAAAAAGAAATATGCTCAAGATGGCAACACCCACTGCGCCCATACCTGTCCAGATTGCATAAGCTGTACCTAAGGGTAAGGTTTTTATAGCCAACATTAACAAATAAAAACTAGCCCCTCCGGAAATCATAGTAATAATGCTTGGGTACAATTTTGTAAAACCAACATTATATTTAAGGCTTAAAGCAAAAATAATTTCCGAGAAACCCGCTGCAAACAACCACAACCACCCCATCTAACTCTCCTAATTTTGGAACTGAAGCAATAAGCCGCTTATTCCCTTGATGCATAAAAAAGCGTTTTATTCTACAATACAAACTTTCAATATGATAATAAACTCACTCTATGGATGACATTGCCAAGTACCTGATCAAAAGCCCAAAACAGGTTCTTTCATATCTAAATATGTTATCAGCAGAAAGGTGTTTAATTTCGGCCGCTTTTGGCGAAGATGAAAAAGATACTTTTTTAACCGTTATCATGGACATTGATGAAAAGAAACAAACCATTACCATTGATTGCGGCCCTAAAGAATATCTAAACAAAAAGCTATTAAACAGTGCGGTAATTAAATTTGCGGCAGAATATAAAGGTATAAAAGTTCTATTTGAAGGCAGAGATGTTAAAAAAGCAGGAAAAATCGGTCAACCCGCCTTTACAATACGTTTACCAAAGTCCATTTACTGGATACAAAGAAGGCGGTTTTACCGAGTAAAATCACCCATGTCCAAACAAAGCTTTTGTCTAATACATTCTGTTGATCCTGAAACCAACATTGATACATCAATGAGTGTAAATATTTATGACCTTAGCGCCAATGGATTTTCTATTGTCAATGAGTCTTCCGAATTTTCCGAGCTATTAAGCCCCCCTGCAATATTTGAAAACTGTGAGCTGTCACTTGACAATGAAGCAGGACTACCTGTTTCCATTGAAATACGTAACAAATTCCCCTTAAATCCTCTCAGACCTGAAAAATCTGAGCGAATCGGTTGCCGCATCATAAATCTCACTCCTCGCGTTGAATCAACAATTCTTAGGTATATGCAAAATATAGAACGAGAGATAAAACAAAAAGAAAAATAAAATCAATGCATAGACAGTGAATATATTTAGCTTTGCCCCAAAAACTAAAGCAACTACTTACGCTACGAGCTAGAATGAAACAGGTAATTCATGGACATTTTTAATGCCACCCCTTCAGAAAAAAGAATTTACAGTGTTTCCGAGCTCAACAGAGAAGCAAAAAACCTCTTAACTAATTATTTTTCGTACATTCAAGTTGAAGGTGAGATATCAAACTTAAGTACCCCCTCCTCAGGCCATATTTATTTCTCTCTCAAAGATAAAAAAGCCCAAATCCGTTGCGCTATGTTTAAATCGCAACAACGACGATTGGCATTTAAACCTGAAAATGGAAAACAAGTCATTGTTTCTGCTCAGGTTAGTTTATATGAAGCCCGAGGTGACTATCAGCTAATTGCTGACAAGATGCAAGAAGCGGGTGCAGGGGATTTACAAATCGCCTTTGAGAAATTAAAAAGCAAGCTGCAAAATGAAGGGCTATTCGACCCAGACTTAAAACAAAACATTCCAGAAATACCCCATCAAATCGGTGTTGTCACATCTCCAACTGGGGCAGCTATACACGACATACTAAGCGTTTTAAGCAGACGATTCCCTGCTATTCCCGTCATCATTTACCCTACCGCTGTGCAAGGTGATTCGGCCAAGCTAGAAATATGTAAGGCCTTAAAAACAGCCAATCAACAAAAACAAGTTAATGTTATATTGCTAGCGCGTGGCGGGGGTTCTATAGAAGACTTATGGGCTTTCAATGAGGAATGTGTTGCCAGGGCGATTGCCAACAGCAACATCCCTATCATTTCCGGCATCGGTCATGAGGTTG
>DAOVVZ010000022.1:0-8943 GCA_030636915.1 Methylomarinum sp.
ACCCATATACTGGTGAAGAAAAAGTAGCCAACACTGCATGGGGCGGACTTGCTGGCGCTGCTGTTGGCGCTGGCATTGGCGCACTTGCTGGTGGCGGAGAAGGTGCTTTAATTGGTGCAGGAGCGGGGGCGGCGGCTGGTGCAGGAGCAGGTTATTATATGGATCGCCAAGAAGCACAATTGCGTGCGCGCTTGGAAGGCACAGGGGTTAGAGTTCAAAGACAAGGCGATAACCTTAAGCTAATCATGCCTGGCAATATTACGTTTGCCACAAACTCATCTAATATCAACGCTAATTTTTACTCAATATTAGATTCTGTTGGCATAGTCTTAAAAGAATTCGACAATACCAGCATTAATATTTCAGGCTTTACTGACTCAACCGGTAGCGACTCAACCAACCAAACATTATCAGAACAACGCGCAAACAGCGTAGCTAGCTATATTGTAAGGTCAGGTGTTAATCATGGCCGCATTCAAGCCAGAGGCTTTGGCGAACGCTACCCTGTTGCGTCTAACGATACAGCAATGGGACGCGCACAAAATCGTCGCGTAGAAATTAGTATTCGACCTAGATAAATGTGATAGGTAAAAGGCCCTAGGAGGCTGCCCGAGAATAGAAACCGTAGCGAGGGAAAGCCCTTTTGAGTCAGTTTTTTCGAACATTTGAGGCGAATAGTTGCGCTCTTTAACGAAAATGTTCGGAAAAATGGCCAAAAGGGATTTTTCCGTAGTAGGTTCTCTATTCTCGGACAGCCTCCTAGGTACAAAGAGCCTTTTACTCAATATCATTAAGCTTTGTAAATTGACCTTAACTTACAAGCATTTTAAAACCGATTAGAAAAATCACTACTGAAAAATACCTCTTCAGCCTTTTGGCAGGTAATATATGCGCCAATTTTGCCCCTAAAGGTGCAGCAAAAATACTACAGCTGACAATGCCACACAAAGCGGGTAAATAAACATACCCCACACTCCACTCTGGTAACAGCATATCTCCTCGCCCTAGCAATCCATACATCACCGTTCCCGACAGAGCAATCGGCAACCCGCAAGCACCAGAAATAGCCACCGCATTTTTCATCGCAACCTGCCTACCCAATAAATAAGGAACCGTTAGGGTTCCACCGCCAATTCCTAAAAGAGACGATAAAAAACCAATGCCATTACCCACAAGATAATCCATGCCTTTATTTGCTTTTACCTCATGCTTAACCGACCTAGATGGTAAAGCCATGTGAATACCTGTATAAAACAAATAACCGATAAAAAACCACTTTAAAACTTCTGCATCTACTAAATCGGCAATAACAGCACCTAATCCTGCACCCAAAATAATTCCTGGCATCAATCTTAAAACCCTATCCCACTGAATTGCCCCCAGCTTATGATGACTAATCATTGATGAAATTGAAGTGGGAATTATTGCTGCCAGTGAAGTAGCTATCGCCATAATCATAATTTGCTCACTTGGGAAGGCGTAGGCTGAAAATACCCAAACCAATGCAGGAACAATAACCACACCACCACCTAAACCAAACAAACCCGCCAATAATCCTGCAATAACACCTAAAAGCATGCTTAATATAATGAGTTCTAACATTTTTCTATTCTCGGTAAAGTCATTCTAAATTTGATCCCTGTTTAAACTTGGCAGGTAGGGAACTGTACTATATTTTTCCAACACCTTTTGCAGCGCCTGTTAAAATCCTCTACTCATAATATGTAGTGAGCAATAGATTCAATGAAAACATTTCTGGTGGGTGGTGCGGTTAGAGATTATTTGCTTAATTACCCAGTTAAAGAAAAAGACTGGGTAGTCATTGGTGAAACCCCAGAGTCCATGGTCAAACAAGGCTTTAGACCTGTAGGAAAGGATTTTCCGGTTTTCTTACACCCTAAAACACAAGACGAATACGCTTTAGCACGCACAGAACGGAAAACAGCACCTGGCTATAAAGGCTTTACTGTTCATGCCTCCCCCGAAGTCACATTAGAACAAGACCTTATACGCAGGGATTTAACTATCAATGCCATAGCCATGGATGAACAGGGCAATATAATTGACCCCTACAATGGCAAAAAAGATATTGAACGACTTATTTTTCGCCACATTTCCCCTGCCTTTAGTGAAGACCCAGTCAGAGTATTACGCATTGCTCGTTTTTCAGCACGTTACGCTCATTTAGGCTTTACCATTGCAGATGAAACACTCGACTTAATGAAACAGATGGTCAGTAATGGTGAAACTGAACATTTAGTTGCTGAACGGGTATGGGCTGAATTACACAAAACATTATCTGAGAAAACACCCTCCGCATTCTTTTACACCTTAAAAGAGTGCAACGCCTTACAGTCTATTTTTCCTGAAATTGATAGGCTTTTTGGCATCCCTCAACCAGAAAAGTTTCACCCAGAAGTTGATACTGGTATTCATAGCTTACTTAGCCTGGAACAAGCAAGCAAACTCTCAAATAAACCCGAGGTGCGTTTAGCGGCGTTACTGCATGATTTAGGCAAAGCTGAAACAGAACAAAGTAAATGGCCCAGTCATCATGGCCACGAACAAAAGGGACTACCTATTCTAGAAAGGTTTTGCAGCCGCTTACGCATCCCCAAAGCCTTTAAAACACTTTCAACTCAGGTGATGAATTACCACACTCATTGCCATAGGGTATTTGAATTAAAAGCCAGCACATTGACTGACATGCTGAATATCCTAGGCGCTTTTAAAGCATCCAATTCTACAATAGAAGATTTTGCCATTGCCTGTGAAGCTGACTGTAAAGGCAGAACGGGGCTGGAAAATTGCCCCTACCCTCAATCAAGCTATCTATTAAAAGCAGCTGAAGCCGGAAGGAAAATTGACACCTCAGTTATTTTAGACAGTAACTTAAAAGGCCCACAAATTGGTGATGCTATTCGCAACTTACGTATTAAAGCGATCGCCAGCTTTATCAAATCGGTATAAATGCAGTAGCAAGAGACTGAATTACATTTTTTATTTGCCGATGATTTCTATCGGCCATAATCTGAGCAATCATATCTTGCGCATTAATCATCTTGCCAAACAATCGTTCAAAACTTAAATTAACATCCTCTGAACCATTAGTACTAAGCAAAAATAATTCACCATTAGTTTTGTATTTAGTTCGCACCAGCCATGAGGCAAGCTCTATATTTCTAGCACTGTCATAAAGTTTTTGAGCTTCCAGCATGTTATGTAAATAGAAAGATCGATTGCCATCATACGAGGCCAATATCATCGTTTCCAGCCCCACAATAAATGCTTTAACTCTGTCGCCCGGATAGTTTTCATCAAATGCTAAACGAATACAGTCAACACTGGCTTTACCCCCTACCTCTGGGAATGGGTTTGCTGTTATCGCAGCAGCAGCAACAGTCAAGGATTCATAGCCCTCTTTCTTCCACTCTTTAGGGTTACGCTTGTAAAGCTTTATCGCCAAATCATTCAATGCATCAAACACAACGAGCTGATGCATTTCTGCCACTAAATCAATATCATTCTTAACCACCGAACTTAATTCAAAATCCCGACCTTTTACATCTCTGCTAGACGAACAGCCCAGGTTAATAAAAGTCACTAAACAGCACAGGAAAACTAATAACGCTTTTTTTAACTGTATTCTCATAATTTTTTAAATAAAAAAGACATTGAATATTATGTATGACGGAATTATAGTTGTATTTTGTTATCCATCCATTCTAATACACATATGCCATCATTTGATATTGTTTCTGAATTTGACGCTCACGAAGTGCACAATGCAGTAGACCAAGCCAACAAAGAAGTCACTACCCGTTTTGACTTTAAAGGCTCTAATGCAAATTTTGAATTAAAAGACGAAAGCATCACCATGCACGCTACATCTACCTTTCAATTACAACAAATGCTACCTATTCTTTTTTCCAAAATGACTAAGCGAGGCATTGACATTGCTTGCATGGAATCCGGAAACATTCAAGATACCGGCAAAACAGCACAGCAACCTATTACACTTAACCAAGGCATAGAAACAGCTATCGCAAAGAAAATAGTTAAATTAATTAAAGACAAAAAGCTTAAGGTTCAAACTGCGATTCAAGGAGAAAAACTGCGAGTGACAGGTAAAAAAAGAGATGATCTACAGCAGGTTATTGCAATGCTTAGAGCCGACGACTCAATAGAACTACCACTGCAATATGAAAATTTTAGGGATTAAAAAACCAAACCGCCCTCAGTAGATAAAATTTGCTGGAAACGCATTCATTTTAAAATTGCGCTGAGAGCAGACAACCCGACATATACTTCATGCGGTCACGGCTGCGCTGGAATGGGTGCATAGCAAACTACGTAACCATTTCGGCAACGCAGTCTATCGGCAAAAACGACCAATAAAAAACCGCAGCCGTGACCGCGTGAAGTATAACTTGTACCTAAATATTTATAGCGCTTACATCCGGTATTTTTTCCATATAAAAAAACCAGCAATAAATAACAATAACCAAACAGATACTAAAGGTCCGATGATACTATTGTAATAGCTGTTCACTAAGTAATCATAATGAACGGCTTGTTTATTAATATCAAAAAAATCAGTTGCTATTTTTATTTGCCAAACCCAAGCTGCATGACAACCTATACAAATACCAATACTCTCTTTAAATTGAGCCCTAATAGTTACCAAAAACAAACCAACTACGAATAATGCAATAAAAGCCGAGGTAATTTCAGGGTTTAACAAATTAGTAAATGCTTCCCTCATCAATTGGAACCCACTACCTATCGTCAGCTCATCATAAGCCAAATCTGTTTTTGTTTTAACAAAATGAAACGTTGCATAATAGCAAGAACTTAATAATGCCGCCAAACCCAACACCATTTTATTCCTTAACCCTGCAAATAAAATACCACTAAAGAGCGGCTCTTCTCCTAAAGAGACCAATAATGCAACTAATAAGGCAAGTGATATTCTTATCAATACTTTCCCAAAAGTCCAGTCCCTTGAGTGGTCAATTATATTAATATCCAACAGATACAAACTTAACGTTATTGGTGTCAAGGTTTTCTTGCCAAGTACAAAACCATATAACAATTGCTTAAAGAACACTGCTCTGCTAGAAAACCCTATATTCGACCATGTTAGCTTTAAATAATGCCTTAATGGAAAAATACTGAGCAATAAAAAAATTTGCGTAGCCCTACTGACTAACTTGCGCATTGAAACAATATCACCAGTAAGCATCAAGATTATATAACTCAAGATGGCAGACAAAGCTGCAAAAAACAATAATATAAATAAAGGCGTTAATGCATAGAAAATTGTTTTTAAAAGCCCATTTCCTTTTGTAATATCTATCATCAAAGAAAATCCCCCCATAACATTTGTACCGCTGATAGAGCTGCTAATGATGCGGTTTCTGTACGCAGGATTCGCTGACCCAAACGAATGGGTATAAAGCCTGCTGAAATTGCCACCCCCCTTTCATGATCACTAAATCCCCCTTCAGGACCAGCTAACAAAGTAACTTGCTGTTTATCAGGCTGAAGCTCACGCAATGATTTCTCTGCATAAGGGTCTAAAAATACCTTTAAACCACTCTGCTTTTGCACCCATTCAGACAAGCTATCAACCTCATTAAGGTCAGGCAAGATAGTTCGATAACTTTGTTCTGCAGCATGTTGAACAATATGTTTCCAGTGCTGTATCCGTTGTTGTTTTTTATCTGCTTTAAACTTGACCACACAACGCTCCATCATTAGTGGTGTTATACAGTTTACCCCCAACTCAACAGACTTTTGTACTGCCCAATCCATTCTATCTCCTCGCGATATACCCAATCCTAAGTTAATATGCAATGGAGATTCTACTGTTCTATTAATCACTTCTAAAACATCAATCACAACCCGCTTACGACTTACCTCATCAATAACCGATAAAAACTCACCACCCAGCCCATTAAACAAGATAATTTCATTATCTTTTTTTAATCGAAGCACCGTTCTTACATAATGTGCACTGTCTTCTTTAAGTTCAACTTTTTGGCCTGTATTGAGTGAATCTGAAATATACAATCTTGAAGTTCGCATGCTTTATTTTGGTGTTTATATTATCTGTGATAACGAAGTCACGCTCTTAATTGCCTTAGCAATTAAATATTGCTGAAAACAATCCTTGCGCCTACTGATTTATTCTAGGCATAAAAAAAGGGGCTATCAAGCCCCTTTTTTCACAATATCATTTTACTATTGCTTAATAGCGATAATGATCAGGTTTATATGGGCCTTCAACAGGCACATTAATATAGTTTGCCTGCTCTGCAGTCAACTCTGTTAAGTTAACACCTAATTGCGCTAAATGTGATCTTGCCACTTTTTCATCAAGCTTCTTAGGTAAAATATACACATTATTTTCATAATTTTCGGCATTTCCCCACAATTCAATTTGAGCTAAAACCTGGTTACAGAATGAATTAGACATTACAAAGCTTGGGTGTCCAGTTGCGCAACCCAAATTAACCAATCGTCCTTCTGCTAAAAGAATCAGTCTTTTTCCATCAGGGAAAATAATATGATCCACTTGAGGCTTTATATTCTCCCAAGTATATTTGCGTAATGCTGCAACTTCAATTTCAGAATCAAAATGACCAATATTACAGACAATAGCATTATTCTTCATTGCCGCCATGTGATCATGGGTAATAATATGGAAGTTGCCTGTTGCTGTGACAAAGATATTAGCAACTGGAGCCGCTTCTTCCATCGTTACCACACGAAAACCTTCCATTGATGCTTGCAATGCACAGATAGGATCAATTTCTGTTACCCATACAGTAGCACCTAAACCCCGTAATGACTGCGCACAACCTTTACCCACATCACCATAACCACAAACAACCGCTATTTTACCTGCAACCATCACATCAGTTGCACGCTTGATACCATCAACCAATGATTCACGACAACCGTATAAATTATCGAATTTTGACTTAGTCACCGAATCATTAACGTTAAACGCAGGGGTTTTTAATTCACCTTTAGCTACCATTTCGTACAAACGAAGCACACCTGTTGTTGTCTCTTCAGACAAGCCTTTAACATCTACCATTAATTCTGGGAATTTATCATGCATCATGACTGTTAAATCACCGCCATCATCCAGAATCATGTTTGGGCGCCAACCATTTGGCCCAATAATTGTTTGCTCAATACACCATTCAGCTTCTTCTTCTGTTTCACCTTTCCAGGCAAAAACAGGAATACCCGCGTCAGCCATAGCTGCTGCCGCATGATCCTGAGTAGAAAAAATATTACAAGATGACCATCTAACTTCAGCGCCTAATGCGGTTAATGTCTCAATTAACACCGCTGTCTGAATTGTCATGTGCAAACAACCAGCAATACGCGCACCTTTTAAAGGTTTTTTATCACCGAATTCTTCACGTAATGCCATTAAACCTGGCATTTCAGTTTCTGCAATTGTGGTTTCTTTACGACCCCATTCAGCCAGTGCAATATCTGCAACTTTATAATCTTGTGTACTCATTTTATGTCCTACTCAATTTCTTAAAGTGATTAATTGAAACAATTAAAGCCCTGCCGCATTTTTTAATTCATCAACTTTATCTGTTTTTTCCCAGCTAAATTAATCTTCTGTACGACCAAAATGACCGTAAGCTGCTGTTTTTTGGTAAATTGGTTTTAATAGCCCTAACTGTGCAATTAAGCCTTTAGGTCTTAAGTCAAAATGCTCTCTTATAAGAGTAACCATTTTATCTTCATCAATCTTTCCTGTACCAAAAGTATCGACCGCAATTGATGTCGGCTCTGCAACACCAATCGCATAAGATACTTGAATCTCACAGCGATCAGCCAAACCTGCTGCAACAATGTTTTTAGCTACATATCTAGCCATGTAAGCCGCCGATCTATCCACTTTTGAAGGATCTTTACCCGAAAAAGCACCGCCACCATGTCTCGCCATACCACCGTATGTATCAACAATAATTTTACGACCAGTTAAACCACAGTCACCCACAGGCCCGCCAATAATAAATTGGCCTGTTGGATTAATAAAATATTTAGTGCCTGCATGTAGCCATTCTTTTGGTAGTGTTGGGATAATAATTTCATCCATTACCGCTTCTTCCAACAGCTTGCCACCAATCTCTGGCGAATGCTGTGTTGAAAGTACAACCGCATCAATCGCTACAGGCTTATGATCTTCGTATCGGAAGGTAATTTGACTTTTTGCATCAGGTCGCAACCATGGCAATGTATTGTTCTTACGAATCTCTGCTTGTCGCTCTACCAAACGGTGAGAATAAGTAATTGGTGCAGGCATTAATACATCTGTTTCATTACTTGCATAACCAAACATCAACCCTTGATCACCAGCGCCCTGTTCATGATCTTCACTATCATCGACACCCATAGCAATATCAGCTGACTGCTTACCAATCGCATTGAGAACAGCACAAGTCTTACCATCAAAACCCACATCGCCATTATCATAACCAATTTCACTGACTACTTTTCGAACTAACTCTTCTGTATCAACCCATGCATCAGTTGTAACCTCACCAGCTAAAATAACCATGCCAGTCTTAACCATGGTCTCACAAGCCACCCTAGATTTAGGATCCTGCGCTAATAATGCATCTACTACAGCATCAGAAATTTGATCCGCAACTTTATCCGGATGTCCTTCTGATACTGATTCGGATGTAAAAATGAAATTATTACTCATAGTGATTCCTCACGACTTAATATAGGGGCGCGACATGGTAAGTATTTGACACGCTTTAGTAGATATAAAAAAAGCCACTAATGCGGCTTTCCTTTATTTATGGTGGGCCCTCCCAGACTCGAACTGGGGACCTGCCGATTATGAGTCGGATGCTCTAACCAACTGAGCTAAGGGCCCTAACATGCTACCCAATC
>DAOVVZ010000204.1:0-4333 GCA_030636915.1 Methylomarinum sp.
CTAAGCGGTCGTAAAACATGTGCCGATTGGGAAGTTTGGTCAAAGTGTCGTAGTTTGCTTGTCTCCAAATGAGTTCGTCAGCTTCTTTCTTTTCCGTAATATCAGAAAATAATCCGATACGGTGACTGATGGTTCCATTTTTAGTATAGATAGTGTTGATACTCAGCCGTTCTGCAAATAAGTGGCCATTTTTATGTTTGTTCCATAGTTCCCCATCCCAAGTCCCTGTTTTATTAATTTCATCCCACATTTTTTTATAAAATCGGGGATCCTGTTGACCTGAGCTAAGCAAGCTTGGTGTTTTTCCAATAGCTTCTTCTGCTGAATATCCGGTCATTTTGGTAAAGGCTGGATTGACAGCAAGTATGGTGTTCCTGGCATCGGTAATAAGCATGGATTCAGCTGAATACTCATAAATTGTTGCAGCAAGGCGTAAGGATTTTTCTATTTCGTTTCGGTCGGTAATATCAACCGAAATACCGATAATGCCCGTAATATTTCCTGATGAATCAAGTAGTTTTGTTTTGGTTATTTCCAGCTCATGTAATTGATCATCTATAAAAGGCAGTGTTTCATATGAAACATGAGGTTCTTGCTGATTTAAGCAAGCTTGATCTGAAGCTAAACAATTGTTCGCCATTTCCTCTCCCATTAATGAAGGAAGATCAGGTGTGAACAGAAATTGCTGTTCTTGAATACCGATGGCATCGCAAAAGGTATTGTTTACAAATTTATAGTCGCCTTGGTTGTCGGTCAACCAAATCCCAATGGGGGCATTATCGAGTATGGCCGCTAATTGTGTTTCACTCTCTTTGCGTGCGTGTTCAGATCGTTTTAAACGAAAAATCCAATAAGCAAAGCACAGGAACAGCATCAATATGAACATACTGTACTGAATCACTTTGTTATAGCTTAAGCCTTGTGTTACTTCCAGTTTTTGCCAGCGTTCAAAAATAGCTTGTTTTTCTTTTTCAGAAATACTATTAAGTGCTTTTTGCATAATATGCTGTAACTCTGGATGCTGTTTGGATGTGGCCAGGCTAAATTGGCTTTGGTAAGGTGTGTGAGCAACAAACCCCAAGTTGAGTATCCCTGCTTTTTTTATAGCAAAACTGGCTGCAGTGATGTCGCCAATAAAAGCGGATGCTGATCCCGTAGCAACGAGCTGTAAAGCTTGTTGAACAGAGTTGCTGCTAAGAATATTTATATCAGGATGCTGTTTTGCTAAAAGTTCTTCTATGTGTCCGCCTTTATGAATGGCGACAGATTGTCCTGCAAGTTGCTTAAGTGAATTGATATAACCTTGCGATTGTTCGGCAATGATAACCGCTGAACTATTAATATATGGAGGGCTAAAATCAAGATATGCTTCCCGTTGCTCAGTTTTGACGAGGAATGAAAGCATATCAATTTCGCCTTTTTTAACGGCGTTTAGTACATCAAGTAAGGATTCATGGTCCTTTATAATTTCAAATTTGATGTTGAGGCGTTGCTCAATCAGATGTATAAAATCAGCGGCTATGCCTGAGTAGTTATTGTTCTTATCTAGCCACTCATAAGGTGCAAAGTCGTTACTGATACCAAGACGAATAACAGGGTGCTTCTTAAGCCATTCCAGTTCTGCATTGGTTAAATGCAACTGAGAACGACGATAGATAAAATGTTTTAATTCTTGGTCAGAGAGTTTTTTTGACAGTTTTAAATTAGCATAGGTATTAGCAATACGTCTTAATCTAGGCGCTTCCATTTTGCCTAATGGAATAATGCCTGCCAATATGAGTTTTTTGGTTTCCTGGGCTTCATAGCGTAAATGATCAACACTTAACTTGCTATGGTATTGATTGTGGATAAGTTGAATGATTTCTTCTGGATGCTGCAAAGCATATTTCCAGCCTTTAAGAGTAGCGTCTAGAAAATGTGCTGCACGTAAAGGATGGTCACGTAATTCTTGTTCACTGGTAAATAAAATATCCCCATAGAAGTCAATGCCGTAGTTTTGAGGATTAATAATATTAAATGCGATGTTTTTCTGATTTAAGCCAAAAGGTTGGTCAGTAATATAGGCAAACATCACATCGACTTGATCATTAATCAATTCATTAATTGAAAAAGAAGGCGCGATAGCAGTGTAATGTTTTTGTGTTAAATCTGATTCTACTAATAAAGTGGTGAGCGGTGCATCATCGCCACTCTGAGTATCAATCATGATGCGTTTACCAGCCATTTCATAGGGACTGATAATTCCAGAGGATTGTTTGCTGATAAAAACCAAGGGGTTATGTTGAAAAATAGCAGCTAAAGCGCGGATAGGTTGGCCATTAGCATAGTGAGCAATAATCCCAATATCACCAACGCCATATTGGGATTGCCCACTGGTCACTTGTTTGATAGGTTGAATAGAGGGAGAAGCTTCTATGAAAGAAACATCTAATCCTGCCTGTTGATAAAAACCTTGTGCTTTTGCTGCATAATAACCCGCAAATTGAAATTGATGCTTCCATTTAAGCTGTAAAGACACTTTCTCCAGTTTTTGAGGGGAGCTGATATTTTGATTTGCTTGTGTAAAACCAGAAAACAACAGAATAAATAATTGTAGCAGGCAAATGATCGGGCTAAATTTCATAAACTGGATTGAATGTGGACTTAGGAGGCCTGTTGTTAAGTAGTCCGCTAGAATTTAGGTGTATTAAAGAGGGGGCTTAAAATACACGTTTAGGTAGCTACTCGATTGACTTAATTGCTTAATCCCACTCAAATAGTTTCCACTGGTTGATCTGAGTACCTTTATCTAAATCACTTCCTCGTACATCCATATTTCCATCACCATCGGTATCAATAAAATAATAGGCCGGCCCAGCAATAGGTATGATTTTTATCATATAAAGTTGACCGTTTTTGCGGAACTCCTGAATAGTTTTTTTTCCTTTACGGATAATGGTAATATCAGGCTCTAATGTTTCTCCGCTTTGTACGGGCATTGGTAATTCGGGCGGCTCTGGAACCGGTGCAAGGGGCTGGTCTGTTTCAGCCGCTGAAACGTTTGAAATTATTATCAAGCCTAAGGCTAAAAACTGACGCATGATATTGTCCCCTATCATCTGAATTAAGATTTGCATCATATTACAGTTTTCTTAACCCTGCTAAATTAAAATAGGAAAAACATAATGAATAATCTCAAATATACTGGAGTTGCAAGTGTTGCACTCTTGATTGTAATCCTGCTGTTTAATTCTTATACCACTGTTCCCGCAGGGCACAATAAAGTGGCAACCCTATTCGGTAAGGTTCAGGATGAAGCCTATGCAGAAGGTTTTCATATTGTTAATCCATTATTGAATTTCGTTAGTTTTGACCTTAGGCAGCAGACTTATACCTGGGAAAAAGTACAAGTACCCTCTCAGGATAAGTTAAAAACATCGATGGATATTTCGGTTGCCTTTCGATTAGATGCTGATAGAACACCTGATATTCTGCAAGATACTGGCGAGCTAAAGGATGTGGTGATCAAACATATAACGCCTAAGGTTCGCTCATTATTGCGAGAAGCAGGAAAAACCGTAAAACAATCGCAAGATTTTTTTCTCGACAGTGTGCAGCAAGATCTCCAAGATTATATGGAGGATGGCTTGATAGAATATTTACAGGATAGAGGCGTTACTGTAACGGCTGTATTGTTTCGTGATATTACCCTTCCACAAGTGGTCACTTCTGCGGTGATTCAGACTAAAGAACGCCAAGAGCAATTAGAACGAGAAAAAGCACAGTTAAAGATTGTGGAACAACAGGCTCAGCAACAAGTGAAGCAAGCTGAGGCGAGAGAAATGGCGGCGGTTGCCGATGCAAATGCGAAAAAAACCATGGCGGATGCAAAAGCATATACTATATCTAAAGAGGCAAGCGCGCAGGCAAAAGCAAATCAATTGTTAGCAAAATCACTTACACCGGCTTTGATTAGATATAATGCTGTTGATAAATGGAATGGTAAATATCCACAAACCTTAATGGGCGGTAAAATGGATGGACTGATTTTGAATTTACCTGGCTCAACCAAATAACAATAACTTAAAAATATAAAATGTTTGAAATAGAATACGAATTCCGAGAAGATGATTTAGTGCATTTTAATGAGTTACGACTCAAAAATGATGAGGAAATGCAAAAGACTATCCGTAAAAGTCGATTGCTAGTGCCTGGTGCAATGTTGTTAATAGGCTTGTTTTATTATGTTTATTACGCGGACATGAAAACGACGGTATACATCACTTTATTAGCCGTTGCTTGGGGAGCTATTTCACCCTATGTGATGAAAATGGATATGCGTAGACAATTCCTA
>DAOVVZ010000186.1:0-4516 GCA_030636915.1 Methylomarinum sp.
AAGTAGATTTCTGCTCATTGGATAAATTTCTCCATTCCTTACCAACAACTATTCGAGCTATTTTAGTTAAATCGTGGCTTTTTATAATGGCCGTTTCCAGCTTATCATAGCGCCCTTTAAATCCAAGAACCTCACCTTGCTGCATAACAGCAATGAGCTCATCTTGAAAAGCCAGGACAACATTTTTTGCTGAACTGGTTTTACCAGCTTCAGATCTTTCTTCAACTTCACTAGATGTAGCTGCAAATACACTACTCACACCTAAAAAGATAATTAAAAAGCTAACAAACCATTTGATTTTACTCAGCGCATTCAAAACAAACCCTCTTAACTAATGCAAAAAACTCTATAACAGCAAGCTAAATAGTAATAGCTTACTTTATTTCAACCTTTACCGGAATATCAGCGACAGAACTCACTACCTCTGGCTCAACAAATTTTGGTGCCGCAATCTCAATCATATCACCTGTAGTTTTTGGCCCCTTAAGTGAAACCATCATACCTTTTAGAGGATTAGCTATCATATCTTTAACTGCCGTTGCTTCATAACCACAATGCGCCATGCAATTAGCACATTTCGGGTTGTGAACACTACCATATTTTTCCCATGGCGTGGTATCTAACAATTCCTGAAAAGTATCAACATTCCCTTCATCAGCTAATAAATAGCAAGGTTTTTGCCATCCAAACACACTACGTGTTGGATTACCCCAAGGTGTACATTCGTATGCTTGATTACCGGCAAGAAAATCTAAATATAAAGATGAATGATTTAATTTCCATTTGCGGCTTTTACCTATAGAAAATATCCCTCTAAACAGATCTTTAACATCTTTGCCTTTAATGAAGACATCTTGCTTAGGCGCATGCTCATAACTAAAACCAGGTGCAATAGTAATACCTTCAACACCTAACTCAGTCACATAATCAAGAAATTCAGCAACTTCTTCTGCATTTTCACCTTGAAACAAGGTGCAGTTAACTGTGACTCTAAAGCCTTTACCTAACGCCAACTTAATTGCTTCAACAGCAATATCAAACACACCATCCTGACATACTGAATTATCATGACGCTCTTTACTACCATCTAAATGAATAGAAAAAGTCAAATAAGGCGACGGTGTGTAGTCCTTAATTTTTTTCTTCAACAACAATGCATTAGTACATAAATAAACAAATTTCTTTCTGGCAACAATACCTTCAACAATCTGAGGCATTTCTTTATGAATTAAAGGTTCGCCACCTGGAATTGAAACCATTGGTGCACCACATTCATCAACCGCATCTAAACACTCATTTACTGAAAGACGCTTATCCAGGGTTTCATCAGGATGATCAATTTTCCCACAACCAGCACATGCCAAATTACAACGGTACAAAGGTTCTAGCATAAGTACCAATGGGTACTTTTCAACGCCTTTCAACTTTTGTTTAATTAAATAACTTCCGACTGCCAACTGCTGACGTAATGGAACACTCATTTAGTTTCTCCAAGAACCACAAAACACACACTAGGATTGAGTAAAACCCTTAGTTGCCAATAAACAACACCCCAAATAAAAAATCTTTAAGGATATATATAGTTTAAAATTCCCGACTAGAATACTATCTTTTATAAACATAAACCACCTAAAATAACGCAAAAAAACAACACACGTACTTTTTTAGCTTATTTAGCGTGGTTTTTTGACATAATAACAACAACCACACTCAATTACCACCCACACCAACAAACCATAAGCGATTAATTAATAACAATAAATAATCCATTACGTTATAAAAATAACTTAAAACCAACAAAAAACATACATGTCACGCATTAATTACATTAAAAACAACATTGTTTTGCAAAACACCAACAAACCGTCTATTATTAACTTACACCTTTAATACGTATCTCGCTAAAAACTATGAACGGACCTCAAATATCTATCAACAATCCGGAATCTCTCATCAATTTACCTGATGCAGAATTACAAGCCATTTTACTTGAAGGGGTATCACGTACTTTTGCACTTACCATTCCACAGCTTCCCAACGAACTACACCCAGCTGTTGCTAATGCGTATCTGCTTTGCCGCATAGTAGATACTATTGAAGATGAAGTTTCACTCAATGCAGAGCAAAAGAAACACTTCTGCTTAGCATTTATTGATATTGTTAAAACTGGTGAGAATTCACAATCTTTTGCCAAAGAACTTGCCCCACTACTTTCGGATCAGACAATTCCTGCCGAACATAGTTTAATCCACCTTATTCCTCGGGTTATTGAGATTACTCATACCTTTGACTCCGCACAAATAGATGCATTAGCCTGCTGTGTTGAAACCATGGCGAAAGGCATGCCTATATTTCAGGCACTAGACTTACATGCAGGCGTTAAAACGATGGCAGATATGGATAATTACTGCTATTACGTTGCAGGTTGCGTTGGTGAAATGTTAGCCAAACTGTTCTGCAATTACTCTGATGAAATCAACGCTAACAAAGAAGAGTTACTTGATCTTTCTGTCTCTTTTGGTCAAGGCCTACAAATGACCAACATTCTTAAAGATATCTGGGATGATTCAAAAAGAGGTGTTTGCTGGCTTCCTCAGGATATTTTTACCGAAACAGGCTTTGATTTAAAAGATTTAACACCAGAAACAAATGACGAACATTTCAGACTAGGTCTCGAGCATTTAATCAGCATTGCTCATGGTCATTTACATAATGCCTTACGTTACACTCAGCTTTTACCTGCTAATGAAACAGGAATGCGTAACTTCTGCTTATGGGCGCTGGGTATGGCCGTTCTTACCTTAAAGAACATTAAAAAAGATCTTAACTTTAATGATTCAGATCAGGTAAAAATAACACGAAAAGACGTTAAAAAAACCATACTCGCCTGCAAATTAACAGCACGTAGTAACACCCTGTTATCTTTATTATTCAACCTAAGCAGTGCTTCCTTGAAAACGCCTGACTGGCAATATGCCGCTCAAACGACAACGAAATAAGAGTTCATTATGTTTAACGAAACGGATCATCACATAGATAGCAGCGAATCAACAAGTAGCTCAAAAACCATAAAACAAGAGAGCTGCAACCTTGACACCGCCATTAATAGAGCCCAAGAAAGATTACTGAGCCTGCAAGATAAAGATGGCTTCTGGGTATTTGAACTCGAAGCAGATTGCACAATCCCTGCTGAATACATCATGATGATGCATTATCTTGATGATATTGACGAAGAACTACAGGCAAAGCTGGCCAACTACCTAAGATCCAGACAAGAAGCTGATGGCCACTACCCCCTATTTACCGGTGGTGAAGGGGATATCAGTTGTAGCATCAAAGTTTACTATGCTTTAAAAATGGCTGGTGACTCTGTTGATGAGCCTCATATGAAATCGTTACGAGAATATATCCTTAGCCAAGGCGGTGCCGCTAAAGCCAACGTATTTACTCGCATTGCACTTGCCATATTTAAACAGCTACCTTGGCGTGGCGTACCCTATATTCCAGTTGAAATCATGCTGCTCCCTGAATGGTTTCCATTTCACTTAGACAAGGTGTCTTATTGGTCACGTACCGTTATGGTGCCTTTATTTATTCTTTGTACATTAAAGGCAACCGCTAAAAACCCGAAAAATATCAATGTACGTGAATTATTTCTTATCGACCCTGACAAAGAAAAGCATTACTTCCCAGAACGCACACTCCTTAACAAATTTTTTCTAGGGCTAGACAAGCTAGGCAGAATGACTCGCCCACTTATTCCAAACAAAATGCATCAATTAGCTATTGATAGAGCAGTTGCTTGGTTTACTGAACGTTTAAATGGCGAGGATGGTTTAGGCGGCATCTTTCCAGCGATGGTCAATTCCTACGAAGCAATGTTATTACTTGGCTACCCAAAGGATCACGAGCATGTTGTTATCGCACGCAAAGCGATTGATAAATTATTGGTTATCAATGAAGATGATGCTTATTGCCAACCTTGCCTATCACCTGTCTGGGATACAGGTTTAGCTGCACTGGCTTTACAAGAAGCAGATAAACAGGGAAATAGTGCCCACGTAGAACGTGCTTACAAGTGGTTAAAAACCAAACAGCTTTCTGATGAACCAGGAGATTGGCGGATTGCCCGACCAAATGTTGAAGGCGGCGGCTGGGCATTCCAGTTCGAAAACCCTCATTACCCTGATGTTGATGATACTGCAGTGGTTGCTTTTGCTATGGCAGATTCCAACCAACCCGATCTTGATGAATCAATTCACAGAGCGACTCGGTGGATTGTTGGTATGCAGTCAGAAAACGGTGGTTATGGTGCTTTTGATGTTGATAATACCTATTACTATCTTGATGAAATCCCTTTTGCTGATCATGGCGCCCTACTGGACCCTCCTACGGCTGACGTAAGTGCTAGGTGTGCGATGTTAATGGCTAAAGTAGCTCAGAATCATGATGAATACTTACCTGCTTTAGAACGTACCCTTGAATATATTCGCAGCGAACAGGAAGAGGATGGCTC
>DAOVVZ010000230.1:0-4078 GCA_030636915.1 Methylomarinum sp.
AAACGTATGGCCGCTACTAGATTCAGGTAAAATCAAACCCATTATTCACAGCACATTTCCACTTAAAGATGCTGATAAAGCCCATCAATTAATGGAAAGCAGTCAACACATAGGAAAACTTATTTTAACGGTATAACTATGACTTACACGACCCTTATTTCAGCAGAAACACTCAAACAACACATCAGCGATCCCAACTGGATTATTATTGACTGTCGTTTTTCCTTGGCTGACTCAACTAAAGGTGCAAGAGCGTATCGCATGGGACATATTGCCAATGCACGCTACGCACACTTAGATAACGACTTGTCCTCTGCCATAACAGACTCAACAGGTCGCCACCCACTGCCTAACTTTAAGCTATTAGCTGAAAAACTAGGGCTTTGGGGGATAAGTAATAAAAGCCAGGTTGTTATATATGATGATGCCAGCGGTGCTTTTGCAGGTAGACTTTGGTGGCTACTCCGGTGCTTAGGGCATGATGCGGTCGCGGTACTGGACGGAGGCATTCCTCACTGGCAAAGACAGGGATATGCTTTAACTACAACACTTCCCTCCATCACTGCAAAAACGTTTAGACCCTATCTTAATGACAAGGCTTGGCTAAGCGCTTCACAAGTTAGTAATAATTTAGCCAGTAGATGCATTAAATTAATTGATGCTCGAACAGCAGAACGCTTCCGAGGTGAACAGGAACCTATTGATCCAGTTGCAGGCCATATTCCACAAGCAGTTAACCGAGCTTTCCAATTAAACCTTGATCATAATGGACTATTTTTAAGCGCTGCTGAATTACACAAACAATTTATTGATTTACTTGGCAGCACAAAACCACAACAAACAGTTCATATGTGCGGTTCTGGCGTAACTGCCTGTCATAATTTATTAGCAATGGAACATGCAGGCTTATCAGGATCTAAACTTTATGCAGGCTCATGGAGCGAATGGATCACCAATAGCAACCGAAGTATTGCTACAAAATAAATAATTATTCTTTACATCACTTAGCACTCCAAAAGAAGGATTTAAATAATGGCTGAAAGCGAAAAAAAACATAAAACACTACAGAAAGCATTAGAAATTAATCTTGATAACTGTAAATATGGCACCATCGTTGAAATTGGCGCCGGACAGGAAGTTGCCAGGAATTTCTTCCGAGCTGGTGGGGCAGCGGGTACAATAGCAAAGACCATGTCTGCCTATGACATGCATGTAAGTGATGATGTTTATGGTGCCGAAGAATCAGGCCGCTATGTTAGTCGCAGTCGCTTAATGAAAATGTTGGATAAAGAATATACCGCCATTACCGATTTATTAACACCTTCCCGTCCCAAAAACACCACGTTTTTTTCTTATGCAGCAACAGTCACCGCAAAAAGCTACTTACAAAAGAATGAATGTCATGGCTGGATAGGCATACGCTTACAGCTTTATCCAAATGCGGCTCCCAGCGATATTATTTTACATGTTCGCATGCTTGATAATGATGGTAGCGGACAACAAGAAGCTCTGGGTATCCTTGGCGTTAACTTAATTCATGCTGCCTACAATTATTTTACCCAACCCAAAAAAATCATCGAATCTTTAGGGCATGAGCTAGAACCTGGACGCATTGAAATTGATACCATTAATTTTTCAGGCCCTTATTTTGAGGAAACTGAAAACAGGTTAATGAATCTGCACTTAGTCCATAGCAATCTTACTCACGCCATTATTTTTAATCCTGATGGGGACATTCAGGTACCCGGTGATCTTCTATACAAGAAAAACATCTTGGTCATTCGTGGATCATTTACGCCACTTACCAAAGTACATGTTGATATGACAAAGTGCGGTCAACAGCACTTTAATGAGATGGAATATATCGATTCCGAGAAAACACTGGTACTGGCAGAACTCACTATGGCTAGCTTAACAGTCGGTGACAAAATCGATGATGCCGATTTTTTAGCCCGTGTGGACATGCTTAATACCCAAGGGTATACGGTAATGATATCTAATTATCTACGTTATTTTCGTTTACGCGCCTATTTCCGTCGTTATACAAAACAACAAATAGGCTTGATTTTAGGCATCTCTAATTTAGATTTTATTTTTACTGAAAATTATTACGAAGGTTTAGAAGGAGGAATTTTAGAGGCTTTTGCTAAATTATTTCCTGATAATACTCGCTTATACATTTACCCATACAAAAGCCCAGATAAAGAAGAATTAGTCACAGTTAATAATTTTCACCCGCCTAAAAACTTGCAGCACTTATACAAACACTTTTTAGACAACGGCTATTTAGTTGGGCTGGAAAACTTTGATGAAAACTTATTAGGTATTAATCCATCCGACGTGGTTGCAGAGATCAAAAAAGGCAGAGGAAATTGGGAGAATAATGTTCCAGAGTCGATTGCCGAAATGATTATCAGTAAAAAACTATTTGGTTTTGATAACAGTAGATAAAGCGCCTCCCCTATGAAAAGCCAATCGATTTTTATAGGGGCTCATCTAAAAACACATAAAAGCACCCCCTTGCTTCAAAAATAAAATCGATTCGCTATTGTATTGACTCGATACTTATGTTTTAATTTCAGCCTGCTTTGAATTATCAGCAACAAAACCAATGCCAAATAAAGGGGAACAACATGACTCAAAAGAATATTAAAATCTTTAGCATACTGAGCCTGTCTTTTTTAGCATCATTATCACATGCCGATAACACAAACCCACAACACCCTATCCTTGCCGACATATCATCCACTAGCAACTGTCACTTTCTACATGACATAAATTCAAACAGTGGCTATTCAAAACACATAAACTGGAAACGTCACACCACTCATAAAGCATTACTTAAAGCTGAGCAACTTGGAGCCACACACCTAGTAATTGATAACGTTGAAAGTATCGGTGCCTTCAATGGTAAAGTGCATGGTAAAGCTTATAAATGTAACACTTTAGCGAGCGTAACCAGTTCCCATAAAAACTAACAAACCGTAACTATCAATTTAATATCTATACCAACGAAAATATAAAAAATGATGTTAACCAATGCATCAGTTATTTAAATAATCTAAAACCAAGCCCACATAAATAGCCAAGCCAAAATAATTATTATTTAAAAAAGCTTTAAAACACAAAATTTTATCTCGATTAAAAATCAATTTTTGTTGATAAACAGATAAACCTAATGCAACAACAACACCGGCATAATAAAAGCCACCCAACTGTTGCATTTGTCCGACCAGAACTAATAAACCAATAATAATTAGTTGCAACCCAGCCATGATCTCGCGGTCTTTGTCACCAAATAAAATAGCCGTCGATTTAATCCCTATTTTTAAATCATCGTCTTTATCAACCATCGCATACATGGTGTCATAAACTAATGCCCATAACATCACTGCCAGATACATTACCCAGGCGACCATCGGAATCGTATTAGTTTGTGCGCTAAATGACATAGGCACAGCAAAACCAAAAGCCATACCTAAATAAGCCTGAGGTAGTTGCGTGTATCGCTTCATAAACGGATAACTTCCAGCCAATAACGCCGCAACAAATGACAGCATAATAGTCATTAAGTTAAGCTGCAACACTAGGACAAATGCAACGAGACACAAAACCACAAATAAGATAAGTGCTTCTTTAGCTGTGACTTTACCGGCTGCAATAGGCCTTTGTTTAGTCCGCTCAACATGCGGGTCAAAATCACGATCCGCATAGTCATTAATCACACAACCTGCCGCCCGCATTAATACCACACCAGAGCAGATAATAAATAACACCAACAAATCGGGCTTACCATCACTGGCAACCCATAAAGCCCATAATGCAGGCCAAAGTAAAATCAAAATGCCTATGGGTTTATCAAATCGTGCCAATAGCCAATATTGCTTTGTCCTATCGACAATCATTGCCTTATTCACTCTCGACACTCCTGATTGATTTAATAATAGAAGTGGTTGAGTGCCCTTCAATAAAAGACAATATTTTCACTTCTCCACCATTGGCTAATACACTTTCATGTCCTGCAATGGTAGTAATATCAGTGTAATCCCCGCCTTTAGCCAAAATGTCCGGCAATAGC
>DAOVVZ010000027.1:0-8572 GCA_030636915.1 Methylomarinum sp.
ATTTCTCAATGAGTGATGGTGTAGGACAAAAAAATACTAAACTGATTCGTAAGTTGTTATTTATTGTTCTTGGTATGTTCGGTTTTGGCTATGCATTAGTGCCTATCTATAATGTATTTTGTGATATCACAGGATTAAATGGAAAACCGGGTGACGAAGCTATTGCAGAAGTGAAATATGAGGTTGATATTAATAGAGTAGTAAACATAGAGTTTATTACTTCTGTTAATAAATCAGCACCATTGGAATTTCGAACAGAAAAAAATAAGATGAAAATTCATCCGGGGAAATATTATACGGTGAATTTTTATGCTGAAAACAAAACAGATAAAAAAATGGTTGCAAGAGCAATTCCTAGTGTGACACCAGGGCTTGCTGCAGAATATTTAAAAAAAACAGAGTGTTTTTGTTTTTCGGAGCAAACATTCGAACCTAATGAAGTAAAACTGATGCCGGTTCGTTTTGTTATTGACCCAGAATTACCTGCAAGGTATAAAACAATAACACTCGCATATACTTTTTTTGATAATACTGAAACGTCGGTAAAAAAATAACAAGGGGTAGCGTATGTCTACAAATGATGCTTATTACATTCCAAATAAAGCCACATGGCCAGTGATAGGTACAGCTGGTCTTATGATTATGCTGGCTGGTTTTGCAAACCATTTAAATGGTAATGCTGTTGGTTCTACAATGATGGTGATAGGATTAGCCATTTTTATTGTAATGCTGGCAGGTTGGTTTACTTTACAAGCAAATGAAAGTGAAGCAGGTATATATAACCATGGGGTAGGGATTTCTTATCGTATGGGAATGATGTGGTTTATTTTCTCAGAGATTATGTTCTTCGCCGTTTTCTTTGGTACATTATGGTATACACGTAATTTATCTATGGATTGGCTTGCAGGTATTGGTGACGGTCCTGGTCGTTCAACTGCAATGTTATGGCCTGATTTTGAAGCTGTATGGCCAACTAATGGTCCAGGTAATGTGGGTGGTGATTTTGAACCAATGGGTGCTTTTGGTTTGCCACTTCTTAATACATTATTACTACTAACAAGTGGTGTTACTTGTACTTGGGCTCATCATGGCTTATTAGCTAAGAACCGTGATCAATTAATTAAAGGACTTGCTGCAACCGTAGGCTTAGGCTTTTTGTTTGTTGGTTTTCAAGCGGTTGAGTATTATGAAGCGTATCACGACATGGGGCTTACTTTAGGTTCTGGTGTTTATGGTTCAACTTTCTTTATGTTAACTGGTTTTCATGGCTTCCATGTTTGTGTAGGGGCAATTATCTTGTCTGTTGTACTTTTCCGTAGTTGGAAAGGACACTTTACACCAGAAAATCACTTTGCTTTTGAAGGTGCTGCTTGGTACTGGCATTTTGTTGATGTGGTATGGTTAGGTTTGTTTATCTTTGTTTATATAATGTAAATAAAGTTGAAACCAGAAAAAAGCGCGGTCATTAGACTGCGCTTTTTTTTTGCCGTAGGTTTTTAGGGTGTTGGGAAATACAATTCCCTCTAGGTGTGATTAAAAGAGTGTGCTAGCTATTGTTAAGAGGGTAAAAAAGCGAAAAGAATAAAGAGATAGAGCAACGCATGGAGAACTTGCCTGGAGGGTTGGGTGAGCAGGGAATAAAACAACTCTTTTCCCTGTACTTTTAATCACAGCCATTTCCCTTTGGAATAAATAGCGTAATTTTATTGATTTACTCATTGTGTAGGATGGGCAAAGGGTTCTTTCGTGCCCATCATTTCTAGTGTGATAGGCACGCTACCGCTTTGCTCATACTATATTTTGGAGCTGATTTATGCGTATTCCTTGATGAACTAAGGATTTACTTGGGTCTCGCTTTGTAATTGATTTTGCTTGAACATTTGTATTCTAGCGCCAATACCTTCTGGTTTTATCATGCCAGTAATAAGTGCAATATACATCATGATAAATAGAACTAAAGAAATACCAATTCTATAGCTTAGGGCTTTAACTGTTTTTTTAGAGTGTTCCTTATCTTTATACATCACTAAGTTAAATAAGGCAGTGCCCAAGCTAAAAAGAATGAAGAAAAATACGACAATAAAAATGATTTTTATAGACATGTCAGCTTATGTTTTTAATGGTTGTTTTTGCTATTAAAGTACGTGTATTGATAGGGTAATATAAAAATATGAAATTAACTATCGCTAAAATGGAATTAAAGTTTAGTACTTTTTCCATTGTATTGTACCTAGTTTTAGTTACTTTACTGTTATCTCTTGGTTTTTGGCAGTTAGATAGAGCGGAACAAAAGAAGGTTTTTGTAAGGCAGCAGCAGTTATCAGCAGATAAATCACTTTTAAAGCTGACGGAAGATGCTGATTTAGAAGCTACTAGGTATAGAAAAACTGAAATAACAGGTCGTTATGATTCTACTCACCAATACTTGATTGATAATCAAATTGTTAACGGTAGGGTAGGGTATTTTGTAATGACGCCATTTAAGGTTGATGGATTGAATCAATCGGTGCTGGTTAATAGGGGATGGGTTGCCCTAAACAAAGACCGGCGTGTTTTACCTGATATCTCGATTGAGATGCTTAATGTAATGATAACAGGACGAATCAATTATTTTCCTGTGGTAGGTATTCGTCTGGCAGGAGCTGAAATTCCAACTGAGGGGTGGCCTTCTGTGGTGCAAGTTGTCGATAGTCAAGTGCTCTCAGAAAAACTGGGTTATGCATTATTTCCTTTTCAAATTGAACTGGATAAGAGTATGCGTGATGGCTATAGTCGTGACTGGAGAAAAAAATCGGTTATGCCACCTGAAAAGCATGTGGCTTATGCCGTACAATGGTTTGGATTGGCTTTGACCTTAACTGTATTATTTATTGGATTTAGTAGAAAAAGTAAATGAACGAACTGAACGCACAACAGAAAAAAAACAACCGCACGGTTATTATTATCTTTGCTATGTCGATTATTCCTTTTGGTATCGCTTGGTTTTTATCAAGTAATGCAACGTGGATGGGCGGCGGAACAAATCAAGGGCAGCTTATTACACCTCCAGCAACAACAGAATTTGTTGACTTTGTTGGGTTTGATGATTTTTCTGTCGAAAATATACATGAGATAAAAGGTCATTGGGTATTGGTTAATGTTGTACCCAGTGCGAATTGTAATGAGGTATGTTTACAAGCAATACATAAAACAAAGCAATTGCGATTAATGATGAATAAGGATCTGACTCGGGTTCGTCGTCTTGTGCTTGTTATGGCTGATACTGATAAAACAATGGCTCAGTCATGGTGGAAAGATGATCTTCGATTATTAAGAGCTAAGCCTGCTGCGTCATTGTCTGAAAAATTAAATAAAATTAGAGCCGCTGGCATTCCAGAAGGTATGCTTTTTTTAATGGATCCATTAGGAAACATTATGATGCAGTATGAGCCTGATTTTGATCCGTACAAAGTCAAAAGTGACTTGCGTAAATTATTAAAAATTTCACAGATTGGTTAAAGAAATGTTTAGGAAAATCACATTATTTACGCTGATTTTAGCGCTAATTGTTATTGTTTTTGGTTCTACTGTCCGCTTATCGGATGCAGCAATAGGATGTCCAGACTGGACCGGCTGGCCGGGTTGTTATGGTGATGCAAGTGCAGCTGGTACAGCGCCTCAATCATCGTTAATACCGATTGAAGTTAAACAGGTTGTTAAAGAGTGGATGAATTATCGCTCTGTAATTGCTGTTATAGGTATTTTGGCTTTATTTTTAACAGTTTCAGCATGGATGCAAAAACAGTGTCGTTTGGCTGCTGTTGTTTCCAGCAATGCATTGTTAACATTACTTGGTTTGCAGTTACTGTTGGGGGTGTGGGCAGTTAAAATCAAAATGATGCCTGTTATTGTAACGGGACAATTGTTACTGGGTTTTATTACTTTTTGGCTTTTGTTTTGGATGTATTTACGAACAAACCCAAAAGTAGAGCTGAATCAACAGACCGTTAAAACTGGCCCCAGGTTATTGGCTAGGGTCGCCATGTTGGGTTTGTTGTTGCAAATTATTCTTGGGTTTTGGACAAGTACCAACCAGGCGGGACTAGCATGTGCAGATTTTCCTGTTTGTAATGGTGTGTGGGTGCCAGCAGTTGATTATCTGAGTGCCTTAAACTTATTTGCGGGTTTAGATAGCGGCTATACAGGGATCTTATCGTTTGAAGGGCAGGTTGCCGCGCATTGGATGCATCGTGCAGGGGCATTATTCTGCTTCATGTTGCTAACATGGGTGATGTTGCGTGCAACATCTGAAGAGTATCCTAAGCCGGTAAGAAAAGCAGGTTTACAGTTAAGTACGTTGTTATTGATAGAGCTATTATTGGGTATTTTTAGTGTCAAACTTGAATTGCCTTTGGCTATGTTGGTCGCTCATAACGTGGTTGCAGCATTGTTGATGCTGCCATTAATAGCCATTAGTTTTTACAGTAAGTATGGTTTTATTGGTGGGGTATCAGCAGATGAGGCTGTCGCTGTTATTGAAGCAGTTGAAGAGGTTGAACTAGAAGCTGAAGAAGTTTATGTCGAACCTAGTTCAGAGTCATTATATTTACGATTAACAACCCAGTTAAAGAAAACTAGAACCGGTCTGGGTGGTGTTTTATCCAGTATTCCGTTAGGTCAAAAAGAAATAAACCAAGATCTTTTAGAAGAAATTGAGTCTAGTTTGTTGATGGCTGATCTTGGTATAGATACTACAACGCTGATTATTTCTCAACTAACTGAGCGTTTAGAACGTCACCAGCTTAACGATGGAGAAGCATTAGAAGAGGCGTTAAAGCAGATATTGTTAGAGATATTACAGCCGTGTGATCAACAGCTTAAAATACCAGTTCAAGACCAGCCTTTTGTTATTCTAGTGGTCGGTATTAATGGGGTAGGGAAAACCACAACCATTGGTAAATTAGCTAAACGCTTAAAATTACAAGGGCATAGTGTGATGTTAGCTGCTGGTGATACTTTTAGAGCCGCAGCGGTTGAGCAGCTTGAAGTATGGGGTGAGCGTAATGAAATTCATGTGGTCGCTCAACACACAGGTGCTGATTCAGCATCGGTGATTTATGATGCGGTACAATCAGCACAAGCAAAAGGTATTGACGTATTAATTGCTGATACAGCCGGCAGACTGCATACCAAATCGAATTTGATGGACGAGTTGAGTAAAATTAAACGGATTATGGGGAAAGTTGATGAAACAGCACCCCATGAAGTCTTATTGGTATTGGATGCAGGAACAGGACAGAATGCCTTGTCGCAAACCAAAATATTTAATGAGGTGGTTGAATTATCAGGGCTTGCATTAACAAAGCTGGATGGAACCGCAAAAGGTGGGGTGCTGTTTGCCTTGGCTAACCAGTTTGAACTGCCTATTCGTTTTATAGGTGTTGGTGAAGGTATTGATGATCTACAAGACTTTGATGCTCATGCCTTTGTTGATGCTTTGTTTGTAAGGGATTGATAGGTTAAAAGTGTAATGCGGGCTTCTGTCCGCATTACTTCAGTTAACACATGAAAACTCAATTTAGTGATTTATTTCTCTTGTGCTCATCAAAAGAGACCTAACCTTAAAAAAACAAAACTCCGATCAATAGATACCTATTAAAATGCTTAAATTTGACCATGTAAGTAAACGATATCCTGATGCTGGTGATGCGCTAATAGATGTGAACTTTCATTTAAAGCCAGGTGAAATGGCTTTTTTAACCGGCCATTCTGGAGCTGGGAAAAGTACATTGCTCAAATTAATTGCAATGATGGTATTGAGCAGTCGCGGTCAAATTTTATTGGATGGGCAAAACCTAAATAAGATTAGTGAAAAACAGATTCCTTTTATCCGTAGGAAATTAGGTTTAATTTTTCAAGATAACAAATTATTACATGATAGAACAGTCTTTGATAATGTCGCTTTACCGCTGGTGATATCCGGTTATGGATATCAGGAAATTAACAGAAGAGTAAGGGCTGCTTTAGATAAAGTGGGTTTATTGGGTAAAGAAAAGAAATACCCATTATCTTTATCAGGGGGCGAGCAGCAACGTGTTGGTATCGCAAGAGCGGTTATTAATAAACCTCGATTGATTTTAGCCGATGAGCCGACAGGTAATTTAGATCCTGAGTTATCTGCTGAAGTGATGCATTTATTAGAACAGTTTCAAAAAGTGGGGGTGACTGTTCTAATTGCAAGTCATGATCTGGACTTGCTAAGTCAAATGGGACACCGAGTCTTGACATTAGATCACGGTAAATTGGTGGCAAGTTAATGAAGAAAAATAACGCTCGTCAAATAAACAATAAAGGAAGCAATGAGTTTTCGGACAAATCACAAGCGTATTTATATGTTCATGCGCATGCTTTATTTTCAAGCTTAGGTCGATTGGTTCGTAGCCCGTTTTCAACGGTAATGACTATTACTGTCATGGCCATTGCAATTTCATTGGCAGCAGGGTTTTATTTATTTGTTGTTAATATGCAGCAATTAACTGGAAACTTAGAGGCGAGCAATCAAATATCACTATTTTTAAAGACTAATATAAGTAATGCCGAAGGTGAGAAGCTGGCCTCTGAATTAAGAAAAAACAGTAACCTAGAGCAGGTTATGCTAATTTCAAAAGAACGCGCATTAGAAGAATTTAAAGCATACAGCGGTTTTGGTGATGCTTTAAATGTACTAAAAATAAACCCGTTGCCAACAGTAATACAAGTCTTGCCTAAAAATACTTTGAATGATTTGCAAAGTGTTGAGCAGTTAATGGCGGGGTTTAATAAGTTACCTCAGCTAGATTTTGCCCAAATGGATATGCAATGGATTGAAAGATTGCACTCTATGATGCAAATAGTTCAGCGTGGCGTATTTTTACTGACAATTTTATTAAGTTGCGCTGTTATATTTATTACAGGGAATAGCATTCGTCTGGAATTGCAAAATAGACGTGATGAGGTAATGGTTGCCAAACTGGTTGGTGCAACCAGTGCTTTTATACAGAGGCCTTTTATCTATACAGGTTTTTGGTTAGGTTTTATTTCAGGAGTTTTGGCCTGGGTTTTAGTAACAATAATGATGATAGTATTACAAGGGCCTATCGAAAGGTTATCGGTACTTTATGATGGTGCTTTTGATGTGAGTTATTTAGGGTTAGGTGATACCGCATGGCTGTTATTTATGGCTTCAGCTCTTGGAGTAATTGGTGCCTGGAGTGTGCTGCACTATCAATTAAAGGCAATAAAGCCTGAGTAAAATATCTAGAGTCAGTTCTTTGTTGCAAAAACAGATTGATCTTTTTTGTCATCGCGCGATGAGTGAATGCTTGTGCAATACGACAGTCCTTATATATTGTGTATTTTAGCTGTAAAAAGATGAACTTATAAAAGTATTAGCACTCGCATTAAATGAGTGCTAAAATCGGAAAAACTTTTACATAAGAGGCTTTTATGAGTAATACATTGGCTATACCAACTAATCTATCGGTAGGTACCTTTGATTCATATTTGAATACTGTGAGTCATATGCCCAAGTTAACGCCTGAACAAGAGCGTGAGCTGGCTATACAGTACAGAGATAACGATGATATTGAAGCTGCACGTAAATTGGTAATGTCAAACCTTCGCTTTGTTGCTCATGTTGCACGTGGCTATAGTGGTTATGGCTTACCTTTAGCAGATGTGATGCAAGAGGGTAATGTCGGCTTAATGAAAGCAGTTAAACGCTTTGATCCTGATGTGGGAGTGCGTTTGGTCTCATTTGCAATCCATTGGATTAGAGCTGAAATTCATGAATATGTGATCAAGAATTGGCGTATTGTTAAAGTAGCGACTACTAAAGCACAGCGCAAATTATTCTTTAATCTAAGGAAATCAAAAAAAGGATTGGGCTGGCTTTCAAAGAATGATGCTGAAGCACTGGCTGAAAATCTGGATGTAGATATTAAAATAGTCTATGAAATGGAAGAGCGTCTTGATGGGCGTGACATGGCTTTTGATTTACCAACAGATGATTCCTCAGAAGATAGTGTTTCTGCTCCGGTTAATTACTTAGAGCAGCGTGAAGCTGATCCTGCATTATTGTTAGAAAACTCTGACTGGAAAGGGCATGAGGAAGGCTTGTTGACTCAAGCATTATCTGAGCTAGATGAGCGCAGTCAGGATATCCTAAAGAGTCGCTGGTTATCAGAAAAAAAAGCAACATTGCATGAATTAGCAGATCGTTACAGTGTTTCGGCTGAGCGAATTAGGCAATTAGAGAAAAATGCCATGAAAAAACTGAAAGTTGCGGTTGTTTTAGAGGCATAATTAAAAATAGACTAGCATCTTTAGTTACATTTGCTTATAATATTCATTCTGTGCCGGGGTGGTGAAACTGGTAGACACGTTGGATTCAAAAGCCAATTTCTTCGGAAGTGCCGGTTCGATTCCGGCCCTCGGTACCATAGAACAATTCGGACATGTCCGAGAACGTATTAAAGCCCTTGAATCTATTAGGTTTAAGGGTTTTTTTATGTCCGCAGTAATCCGAGGGAAACCATCACAATCCAGTAATAAG
>DAOVVZ010000252.1:0-3898 GCA_030636915.1 Methylomarinum sp.
AAATTGCTAAACGTTGGTTGCTCTTTAGGCCTCCAAAGCCGACCTTTAGGTAAAAGCCTAATTAAAAGGTCTTTGTACGCTGCGAGTTTACTTGCGGTTGACATTTTTAAAACTCCTTATACCAGCGCGCTAAAAACGGGAGTGCCTAAAGTGACAAGCCCGCCGGTTGAGGGTTGAACGTCGGCAATCGGACTCAATAAATTATGATCGTCCTCACCGGCTGCAATCGAAATTGCCTCGTTAATTTGCGACAATTTTATTTTACCGTCAAATTGAACGCCCGCCCCAACTTGAGTTGGGTCAATCGCATCGCGCACTTGCGCTTCACGAGCAAGTAAATCATTTAACTCAGCTATAACCGCGTCTTGTACTTCGGTCGTATTCGGGTCTAATTCTATTTCGACCATCTGAATATCATGGCCGATAATGGTGTAATCAACTTGGTGGCAACGCATGTTATTTCCTTAGTTATTAACCAATAATTCAACTAGCATGTTTTCATAGATGTCAGATAATATTTCCAGGTCTTCTACGCCAACATTCTCATTTATTTTGTGGATACTTTCGTTAAGTGGCCCCAGTTCAATCACCTCGGCACCTGTTGGTGCAATAAACCGACCGTCAGAGGTACCACCACCGGTATCATCCAGTGTTTCAAAGCCCGTGACTTTTTTAATAGCAACGTGAGCCGCATCAATCAATGCACCGCCTTCCGTTAAGAATGGATTGCCTGACAAGCGCCATTGCAAATCATATTCAAAATCAAACTGATCAAAAATGGCAGCCGTGCGTTGTTTAATGGTTTGTTCATCCAGTTCCGTGCAAAAGCGCAGGTTGAATTGTATTTCAGCATGTCCGGGAATAATATTTTCAGCACCGGTGCCTGAATTAATGTTGGATACTTGTAAGCTAGTCGGTGGAAAAAATTGATTGCCGTTATCCCAGACTTCTTCGGTTAAGGCTTTTAGTGCAGGTGCAAAACTATGGATAGGGTTTTCAGCAATTTCAGGATAAGCCACATGGCCTTGTGTACCGTGCACGGTTAATTTCGCACACAGAGAGCCACGTCGCCCAACACGAATCACATCCCCCAGTTTTTTATCGCTGGATGGTTCACCTACTAGGCACCAGTCAATTTTTTCATTCCGTTTTTCTAAAACATCCACCACCTTAACCACACCGTTCGTGGCTATGCCTTCTTCATCGCTAGTCACCATGACCGCAATAGAACCTTGGTGGTCAGGATGATTAGCAAGAAAACGCTCAAGTGCGGTGACAAAACATGCCACCCCACCTTTCATGTCCGCTGTACCTCGGCCATAAAGTTTGCCATCTCTGATGGTCGGTTCAAATGGAGGTGAGTCCCAACGATCTAAAGGGCCAGGGGGTACAACGTCAGTATGACCAAGAAAAGTCAGTAATGGTTTAACTTCACCGCGTCTAAGCCAGATGTTTTGCGTGTCATCAAAATTTAAACGTTCTTCTTTAAAGCCTAGTTTACTTAATCGTTCAACTAAAACATCTTGGCAACCGGCATCTTTAGGGGTAACAGATTCTCTTTGGACTAGGTCTTTTAATAAGGCTAATGTTTCACTCATAATTCGTTTTGATAGTTTTCGGCTTTAAATCCAATAATCATTTTTTCCCTTGTATCCAATACGGGGCGTTTGATTAAAGTGGGAGTTTCTAGCATGTATTGCAAAGCCGTTTGTTTTGAGATATTGGCTTTTTGATCATCGCTTAGTTTGCGCCAGCTGGTGCTTTGTTTATTAAGCAATTTTTCCCAGCCAACACTCGATTCAAATGAATCAAGTAACTCAGCACTCAGTCCTTGTTTGCGAAAATCATGAAATTGATAATCTATATTGTTATCTTCCAGCCAGTCTTTGGCTTTTTTAACCGTATTGCAATTACTGATGCCGTAGAGGGTGTACATGTTATAGCTCGCTGTTTAATAAATCGTCAAGGCTAGGCAAATCCTTATCTTGACGTGTGTGAGTTTTATATAAATCGACAAACTCCATAAAGGCTTGTTCTAAATCATCAAGAATCCCTTCTTCGTTTTCTTTGTCTTCAGATGAAAGTTCAGGAGACCCCAGGTATTCTTTTTGCAGTGCGATTTCACTGTCCAAAGATAAGATGGCGTAAAGGACTGCGTTGCTAGATAAAGGTTCTGACATGGTTGATTGGGGGGTTAAGTTGAGTGAGTGTCAACTGTGTTGACGTTGAGATAATTATACAGTCGTCGGTTAGATAAGTGATAGCGCAATCCAGCATTTGGTTTTGTAGTATTATTTTTTATGTGTTGTTGACTTGTCTTTTATCAGTCTGTTAAACGGTTTTCAGTTAAAATACCCCCATTGTTTATTGCTAGTTGTTAATTATGAAAAAAGACACTCCCAACGCTGATTTTGAATCATTTTCCTTTTCTGATGAAATTTTGTCTGCCATTACAGATATGGGCTTTGAAAAGCCAACAGATATACAGCTTAAAACCATACCCGCTGTGTTAGAAGGTAAAGATGTGTTGGCGCGTGCGGATACAGGGTCTGGAAAAACGGCGGCTTTTGCATTGCCTTTACTGGATAGCATGAGTAATCTGAATATCTATTCTCAGATAGGGCGTGACAAACGTTTTGATGCGCGTAATCGAGTGGCAAGTAATTGTGTGCAAGTATTGGTGCTTGTTCCTACCCGCGAGTTGGCTATACAAGTTGCTGAGGTATTTACCCAACTTTCTGCAAATATTTATCCTGAGATTAAATGCCAGAGTGTTTATGGGGGGGTGAAAATTAACCCTCAAATGATGGCATTACGGGGTGGCGCTGATATATTAGTTGCTACACCTGGGCGATTGCTGGATTTAGTCGATCAAAATGCGATAAAGTTTAATCAAATTAAAGCATTGGTTATTGATGAGGTGGATCGCTTGATGAAAGGTGACTTTCAGGAAGAGATCGAACGTATTAGTAAGCTGTTACCCAATAAACGTCAAAACCTGATGTTTACTGCGACTTTTCCTGAAAGTATTAGTCGTTTGGTTCGTGAGGTAATGAATGAGCCTGCAATTATTAATATGGATGAGTTTGTTGATGAACTTGAGATTGAACAACGTGTTATTACCGTTAATCATCATCAGAAAAATGACGTATTAGCGCAGCTGTTGCATGAAAATGACTGGGAGCAGGTGTTAATTTTTTGTAGTGCCAAACGGACTTGCGATAATTTAGTTAAAAAACTGGAAAAAAGAAGTATTGAAGCGATTGCAATGCATAGTGACAAAGAGCAATCTAAACGTTCTGCGGCATTGAAAAAGTTTAAAGCAGGTGAAATACGTATTTTAATTGCAACAGATGTGGCAGCAAGGGGTATTGATATTAAGCAATTGCCTTGTGTGATCAATTACGATTTGCCTCGCTCGCCTAATGATTATGTACATAGGGTAGGGAGGACAGGGCGTGCAGGACAGCAGGGCCATGTTATTTCTTTAATCGCACATCATGAATTTCAGCATTTTTCGGTGATAGAAAGACATAATGGTTTAAACCTGGCAAGAGAAGAACTGGAAGGTTTTGAGGTTGATGAAGTTGCTCCGCCTTTACCTCGTAAAAGCCCTAAAAAGAAAAAGCCAAAGTTAACTAAAAAACAGAAATTGAAGCTGGAAAGCGAACACGCGACTAACAAGCCTGAAAAACAAAGCAGCCCGGATCAGGCTGAAGCTGAAGTTGAAGCAGTAGAGCCAGCGGTTAACGCGGATATTTGGGGTAATGCCAGGAAGAAGTAACTGCCCCCTAAATAGTCGTTTATTTTAGTGAAACAGCCACTATGGATTTTCAGTCCATAGTGGCTACGCTTTTTTTTTATAAAGACTGTAAGCTTATCAATCCGCCAATTCTAC
>DAOVVZ010000364.1:0-3058 GCA_030636915.1 Methylomarinum sp.
AAGGGCAGCTCTATTAATTCATGACGATCATCTATACAGTTAAAATATTCGATAACCACATCGCCTACGGGGATCTAGGTGTTGAGCGTGAGCAAGGAGCGGAAGCTTTGAAAATCTTGTCAATAGCTTGCTATTAACTGCGATCTTCGCCTTGTTCTTAAAGATTTTAAGCGCATATCTGCTCAGACAGAATTAATAGAGACGCCCTAAGGAGCGAGGATTCAATAACATACGAATCTTGACTTGTCTTTTGGCTTCACAGAGGCACTAGCCAAACAGTTACATAGCCTGCTATGCGCCTGTTTTTCTAGCACCTCTGTAAAACCAAAATCCTACGCCAAACTTTCGGATATTATTAAAACCTCGTTCCTAAAGGCATCTTACCCATTGCACAGTAATATTATCGCCTTTGCCATTTGCTCGTAGGTGAGCCATTTTAGCTACTTTTTTAAGCTGATCTAGACCACTGTGTGGAGAGGACAGTTGTAACAAGTCTTTTTCTTTAATAAACTCCCAAAAACCATCGGAACATAATATAAAAGTCTCTCCTTTTTCTGCGGGCGGGTAAACATTAACTTCGGCAGAATGAATTTTCTTAATATTAATACTTTGTGTCAGCTGGTTTTGCTCTGGATGCAGGCCCATTTCACCTTCAGTTATTTTACCTTCGTCCAATTGTTTTTGTATTAAAGAGTGGTCTTTTGTCCGCCATAATACTTGCTTATCATTTAAACGATATAGACGAGAATCACCACAATGAGCGGTTACTGTGACATTGTCATCCATGTACAAAACCACACAGGTTGTATGCGCATCATTTGCTTCATCATCCCCTAAAAACATCACCCGCATATCGTCGACAACAGCATCTATCCAGTCCTCTACAACCTTTTTTACATTCTGCGTTGAATCTTGCAATAACTGTTGATACCGAGGTGCCTGCCTAAACAAGCCCTGACAAAAAAATTGCGCAGCCTTTTCACCGCCATAATGTCCACCTAAACCATCGGCAACAACAAACAAACCATAATCACTACTAACTTTATGTGCCATACAGTCTTGATTTATTACTCTGTCACCTATTGAAGTTAACTGATAATATTCCAGTTGATTATTCACCGATCACCCTGCTGCCCTGCTATCTTTCATAACCCTTTTTAAATCTCTAACGGTTTGATCTAATCCTGAGAATACTGCTTGTGCAATAATTGAATGACCAATATTTAACTCAACTATTTCAGGAATTCTACAAATTGCATCAACATTATGAAAATGCAGTCCATGCCCAGCATTAACCTGCAAACCTAAGCTATGCGCATATTCAGCGGCCTTTTTAACTCGCTCGAGCTCTTGCTTTTGTTGTTGACTATTCTCTGCATCAGCATAGCATCCGGTATGCAGTTCTATAACAGGGGCTCCTGCCTTAACTGCAGCATCAATTTGTTTAAATTCAGGATCAATAAACAATGAGACTTCAATACCTGCGTCTGCCAACGTTTGACAAGCACTCATCATTCGTGCCGGATTACCAGCTACATCCAAGCCACCCTCAGTTGTTAGCTCGGCTCTTTTCTCAGGAACTAAACAACAAGCTGCAGGTTTTACATTGATTGCAATGCCGATCATTTCATCTGTGACAGCCATTTCCAGGTTTAATCGTGTGTGCAACATATCCTTTAATAAATAAATATCTCTATCCTGAATATGTCGACGGTCTTCTCTTAAATGTGCAGTTATTCCATCAGCTCCCGCTTGTTCTGCAACTAATGCAGCTTGAACAGGGTCAGGATAATGAGTACCTCTTGCCTGGCGCAATGTTGCAACATGATCTATATTGACCCCTAATAAAATAATTTGTTTTTTCATAGTTGTTTTATTATTTTTGCCAGGACAGCTCGACTCTTAAGCTCTTTGCCCTGTAATTGAAAATCGATAATGCGTCTCATCAAATGCTTGGCTTCAGATAACCCTTGTTTCCCCAAGGGCTCCCTAGCCTCTAAAGCAAATAATGTTTCACCACAAACATAACCTTTTACGCTTTCCAGCATACCTACTTCACCACTAAAATAATATTTTACAGATGGCTGGACTAAATCACTTGTATCGGCATTGAATGTTAACTGAACCCCATACCCTATGTGCTCCAGCAAATTAAGCTCAAAGAATCGCAATATTTCTTCAGTCTCTATTGCATCAGCCAACTGTGTTAAACATTGATGATATTCAGCAAATACCTCAGGATGAGGATCGTGCTTATGTAAAAAATAGCGGATTAATTCATTGATATAAAAACTGCAATATAAAGAAAGCCCTGTTAACTTTATAGGTGCCGAGTCTAACTCAACATGCGTCAACAGTTTTAGTTCATTTTTACCTACATAGGATAATTTTAAAGCAGAAAAGGCAAGCAACAGCCCAGCTGTTTTAGACTTTTTCTTCCGTACACCTCTGGCAAGAATAGATACAATGCCAAAATCCCGCGTTAACACATCGATAATTAAACTACTTTCACGGTATTTTCTGTGTTGCAAGATATAAGCGGGTTGTAATAGAACGTTTGATTGATCCAACTTATCCGCCATTATCGAATAAAAAATGCTCAGCCATTATTGTATTGACGGTTATTTTGATAGAACAGATTTAGTCTACCAGGAGGCTGCCCGAGAATAGAAACCGTCGCGAAGGAAAGTTCTTTTGAGTCAGTTTTTTCGTTCATTTGAATTAAATAGTTTATGCGTGTAACGAAAATGAACGGGAAAAATGGCCAAAAGGAATTTTTCCGCAGCAGGTTCTCTATTCTCAGACAGCCTCCTTGGGTAGCGTAACTCGTTCCATAGAGGACTGAAGTAGCTCTACATTACGGGGCAAGAAAATGATCGTAGCCCATATGGAGTATCACATAATACGGGAATAAACGTGCAATTCATCCCGTATTCCGCAATGCTCCATACAGGCTACATATCACTTTTTTGATATAAAAATAATGGCTATGTCACCGTTAAGTGTGGATTTTTAATAGACTTAGTTAGCTCTTAAGCCCTCTCCTGCTGGAGAGGGT
>DAOVVZ010000404.1:0-2778 GCA_030636915.1 Methylomarinum sp.
ATTGAATAACAGATAAGCAATTTAAATCAGTATGCACAACAACATTGGCAATGTTTCTGTGTACAAAAACTTCTCCTGGTGCAAGATCAATCACCTGATTAGCTGAGACTCGGCTGTCAGCACAACCAATCCATAATAATTCAGGTGTTTGCTGTTCCGATAATTGTTTGAAAAACGTAGGATTATCTTGGGTCATTTTTTTTGCCCAAGCAGCATTTTTATCAAAAAGGTGCTCTAAATGACGCATATTTGTTCTCTTATTATTTGATTTCAAAGGGATTTAACTTCCTTTGGTGGATGTTAGAGGCGATGCGTAATATTTAAAATGTATTTTTAATTATAATGTCGTTTAATGAGAGCTGCCCAGCACGAGGTGCTGCATCAGACATTCTCTTGCCTATGGCGACAAAGAGGGTGATGACATGGTCGTTAGGTAAATTAATCAGTTCAGCAACCGCAGTGAAATCAAAACCATCCATAGGGCAAGAGTCATAGCCCATGGATTTTGCTGAAAGCATTAAGGTTTGGGCGGCCATACCACAAGAACGCATGGCTTCATCTCTCTGCACCAGATCTTTATTTCGATAATAATTATCAATGGCTGGTAGTATGAAGTCTTGTATCTCTTCGGGGGCATTTTTCCAATACCGTTCAGGCAACTTTTCCCACGCCTTTAAATCAGCGCAAAGAATAAGTAAGAGTGAGCTATCGGTGACTTGAGCTTGATCCCATGCAGCCAGACGAATTTGTTTTCTTAACTCAGGGTCTTTTACAACAACAAAGCGCCAATGCTGGATATTGAATGCTGTGGGTGATAGTACCGCCAGTGAAAGTAATTCAGTAATTTCTTCATCTGTCATTCGGTGGCTGGCATCGAAATTTTTAACAGATCGACGTAACTTTATAGCATCTTTAGTTTCCATTTATGCGTCTCTATAGTGACTTTATGACGGGTTTTGTAACTTTTTTAGCAGGTTTTTATGAATGAAGGCAGCAAAGTCTTCAACATTTTCGTAATCTTGTTTTTGAGATAAATCGACTAAGCCATTAACTAAGGCTTTAGTTTCTGCTATTTCCTCATGTGATCGACCACAGCCGGCACAATGCGTACCATCTTTAGTGCATAAATCTGAATTGCAAGGGACAAATTTCATAATAAATCTCCTAACCTTCTTTATAAATCATATTGTAAATTTTAAACCCAAGTATAGAGGTGGATAATAAAAGAGTGATTGAATTTGCAAAAATAAGTGCATAATCCGTTTTTTCAATACCATATATTAGCCATAACAATACGCCTGTGGTAAATAAGGTGTACATACTAAAAGAAAGAGAGCTGGTATCTCTGGTTTTAAGGGTTAATAAAGCCTGTGGTAAAAACGAAGATGTAGTCAAAAATGCTGCACAATAGCCTAAGATTTCGGTTGCGCTCATGGGTCGTTTGAAAATAAAGATTAAGGTGGGTGGGGTGGTATAAAGTATTCGTAGGTAGGGTCACTTTAGTTTTATGTAGCAAAAAAAGTGACTCTACCTACAATAGAATTAACCTGCTGCAATACCTGCGATGTTATAACCACCATCAACATAAGTTATTTCACCCGTTATGCCTGAAGCTAAATCAGAACATAAAAAAGCCGCTGCATTGCCTACTTCGTCAATGGTTACATTTTTCTTCATTGGTGCAGTATCAGCCGCTTTACTTAACATAGATCTAAAGTTATTAATACCAGCAGATGCTAAGGTTCTGATAGGTCCCGCAGAAACAGCATTAACACGTATACCTTCTTCACCTAATGCAGCCGCCATATAACGTACATTTGCTTCCAAGCTGGCTTTAGCCAAACCCATGACATTGTAGTTAGGGATTGCTCTTTCTGCACCTAAGTAGCTTAAAGTAAGTAATGAACCGTTACGACCTTGCATCATACTTCTACCGGCTTTAGCTAATGCCGTAAAGCTATAAGAACTAATATCGTGCGCAACAGAGAAATTCTCTCTAGTCGTTGCGTTAACATAATCACCATCTAACGCTTCACGAGGAGCAAAAGCAACAGAATGTACGATACAATCCAGGCCATCCCAATGATTACCCAGTTCAGTAAATACATTGTTGATTTGATCATCACTAGAAACATCAAGTTCTATGGTGATGTTAGAGTCGCATTCGCCTGCCATTTTAATAACACGTTCTTTTAATTTTTCATTTTGAAAAGTAAAAGCAAGTTCAGCGCCTTCGCGGTGCATGGCTTGGGCAATACCCCATGCAATTGACTTGTTGCTGGCTAAACCGACAATAAGAACTTTTTTCCCCTGCATAAAACCCATTTTTCATCTCCCGAAGTGTTTGTTTGTTAGAATAGGCGGAAGTATACCTTGCCCAGTCATTTAATTCGATAGCTAAGACATGGAACAAAAAATAATACCCACTTTTTTTCTGATTATTTTTGCGCTATTTTTAAGTAGTTGCGATGTTTCTCAGTTGAACAACCCATATTCAGACAATGAAGAAGGTCTATCTGTTTTATATTCATCATTTTCTGAACGGCCTAAGCACTTAGATCCTGCTGTAGCATACAGTACCAATGAATATGGCTTGATTGCACAAATTTATGAGCCAGCTTATCAATATCATTATTTAAAAAGACCTTATCAGTTAGAGCCATTAACGGCTAAGACAATGCCAAAAATAGAATACTTTGATAAGCAAGGTAATGTATTGACGGGAAGTTTTTTGGATGCTCAGATTGAATATACTGACTATATTATTGATATAAAACC
>DAOVVZ010000326.1:0-3358 GCA_030636915.1 Methylomarinum sp.
AAATTTGAAGCGTGCCGCCCGGCGCAGTAGTCCCGATGCCGACACTGCCCCCGTTAAAATAAGAAACAGAATTAGCTGAGATTGCAACGTATCGAGTGCCAGCAACGTAAACCATATTCATACTGGATTCCAAATAAAATGGAATACCTATTAATAAATTACCAACCGCAATACCAAAAACAAATACCGTTAGTAAACTAGCAATAAACAACACCTTGTCCAAGTAACAGCGTATTTTTTTGCCCGGTAATTTTTTACGGAAAACAAATCCTAATGGACGTAATAACAAGGCAAATATCAGCCAGTATAAGACAATACTTAAACTATGAATTGATACCGAAAAAGCAATCGGCCAGGCAGCATATAATACCGCACCAGCCAGCAACAAGAATATCTGCCCCCCCCATCGGAAAGAACAGGTTGTGCGAACAATCAAGCCTCGCTCATCATCACTCTTACCCAAAAAAGGTAACAACATGCAGACACCCAAATCGAAACAACCGATAATGGCAAAGCTAATCAGCAAGAGGCCTAAAAAAGCCCAACAAATAACTCTTAATATTTCGTAATCAAAAAGTAACAACATGTTAGCCTAACTTCTCCTCTAAAACACCGTGGCAAAACTAATTATTCTGATAAGCAAGGATAAGTGACCACATAATATCTAGCAAGTGTTACAACTGCTCAAAAGTGAGATTAACATAACATTATGATCATTTTTTTAAATGCTCATGATAGGGTATAGTAAATTTTTTTCAATATAATGAACCCGCCTAAAAACATAAACCTAATAATACAAAACAAATGATTATTGTCATCTCCCCGTCAAAAACACTCGATTTCTCAGCCAATCCATTCCAAACCTACTCGCAACCCAGACAATTATCACAAAGCCAGTTATTAATTGATACTGCTAAGCAATTAGAGCCTGAAGCGCTTTCCGCTTTAATGAAAATCAGTGAAAAACTCAGCCTGCTTAACTGGCAACGCTACCAAGACTTTCAGCAACCTTTCTCTCTAGAAAATGCAAAACAAGCTTTATTAGCTTTTAAAGGGGATGTTTATGGCGGGATTGATTCAGACAATTACAATGAAGAAGACTTTAACTTTGCCCAATCACATTTACGGATATTATCGGGTTTATACGGTGCTTTAAGACCGCTTGATTTAATTCAACCGTATCGTTTAGAAATGGGAACGCGCTTACAAAATCAGCGAGGCAAAAATTTATATGAATTTTGGGATAGTCAAGTAACCGACCTGCTTAACGAAGACTTTAAAAATGATACGACCCCATTACTGATCAACTTGGCATCGAACGAGTATTTTAAAGTCATTAAGCCTAAAGTTTTAAAGGCCAAGCTATTAACCTTAGCCTTTAAAGAAAATAAAGCGGGTGTTTATAAGATTATTGGTATCCATGCCAAACGCGCCAGAGGCTTAATGACTGATTTCATCATTAAAAACCGTCTAACAGAAGCTGAACAGATTAAAGCATTCAACCTTGAAAACTATGCCTTTAACGAATCACTTTCTTCGGAAAATGAATGGGTCTTTAGTCGAGATTAGAGCAAGATAAAACCAACCGCTATGAACTATGCACGCTTACTAGGAGGCTACCCGAGAATAGAAACCGTCGCGAGGGAAAGCCCTTTTGAGTCAGTTTTTCGTTCATTTGAGGCGAATAGCTGTGCTATTAAACGAAAATGAACGGGAAAAATGGCCAAAAGGGATTTTTCCTTAGCAGGTTCTCTATTCTCGGACAATCTCCTAAACGGAAGCACCTTGAGGCCTTGTCCTTCTACGTGGCTTATTGGCAGTCGTCTTATGCGTCCCTTCCCGACCTTGATTAATCTTTTTCGGTTTATTAGCCCTTAAGGATTGATCCCGTAACCTTGTTAAAGGCACTTTCTCTGTTGGTACATAGCCCTCTTCAACTTCACGCACTAGTACTTGGCGAATTAAGTTTTCAATTCCTGAGAGCAACTTAACCTCATCGGCACTGACCAAGGAAATAGCCTCACCTTCTGATCCAGCACGACCAGTACGACCAATACGGTGAACATAATCCTCTGATACATTAGGCAATTCAAAATTTATAACATGAGGCAATTCAGAAATATCAATCCCTCTCGCCGCGATATCAGTCGCCACTAGCACACGAATTTTACTGACTTTAAAGTCAGCAAGCGCTTTTGTTCGTGCCGCTTGACTCTTATTACCATGAATGGCAGCCGCCGTAACGCCATCGGCTTGCAATTTTTTAGTCAAACGATTTGCGCCATGCTTGGTTCGCATAAAAACCAACACCTGTTCCCAGTTGTTATCTCGAACCAAATGACTCAGTAAATCAGGTTTCTTACTCTTATCGACCTCATAAACCTTTTGAGCTACAGTCTGAGCCGCGGCATTACGAGGACTGACTTCAATTTGTACAGGATTATTAAGCAGATTACTGGCCAATGCCCTAATATCCCCCGAAAAAGTCGCTGAGAAAAGAAGATTCTGCCTGTCTTTGGGTAACATAGCCAAAACTTTACGAATATCACGAATAAAGCCCATATCAAGCATCCGATCGGCTTCATCAAGCACTAACACTTCTACTTGAGAAAAATTAACCGCCTTCTGATTATACAGATCAAGTAAACGCCCCGGTGTTGCTACTAGAACGTCAACACCACCACGTAATTTTGCTATTTGTGGGTTAATTTTAACGCCACCAAAAACAACACTCGATTTTAAAGAAAGATGTTTCCCATAAGTAGCAACACTTTCAGCTACCTGCGCTGCTAACTCACGTGTTGGAGTTAATACCAATGCACGGATATGATTAGGTTTAACCTTAACACCACCATCCAGACGTTGTAATAAAGGCAAAGTGAATCCAGCAGTTTTTCCGGTGCCAGTTTGTGCTGCCGCCATAATATCTTTACCAGAAAGAACAGCAGGAATTGCCTCTAACTGAATCGGCGAAGGTTTAGTGTAGCCCTTTTCATCAATAGCACGAAGAAGAGGATCAGAAAGTCCAAGAGAGGAAAATGACATAGATTATTTTTAATAGAAGTAAAGACATCGACACATGGCGCATGGCTCATGGCTCATATGTCAGATAAGAGGAATATGAATTGTTGGGGATTATACCACTTCAATTGTACCTTTAAGCAGATATTAGCGATTGCTTAATTTCCAACTTGCACAGGCTAATGCAATCCAATTAATAAATAGTCGAGTCGGGATGATTTATTATGGATAGGATATCAACGACCTGAAGAAGCGAAGCATCAAGTGAGGATTCAATTACTTCGGGGGTTAATTTCAAATATTTGAGAACTTCAGGGTCAATATTGGGTTCAATTTC
>DAOVVZ010000247.1:0-3934 GCA_030636915.1 Methylomarinum sp.
ATAAAGAAAACTTATTTGGCATTGTTAGTTGGGCAATGGGAAAAGAAAAAACAGGTGGTTACCGTGCCTTTGTTAAGAAATACCGGGAAAGGCGGGGAACGTGTGGTTAAAGTGAGTCAGGCAGGGAAATTCGCTGAAACTCATTTCAGACGGATAGCAAAATATAAAAACCTTACCTTGGTTGAAGCATCGCCGGTAACAGGTCGAACGCATCAGATAAGGGTTCATGCGGCCTGGTTAGGGCATCCAATAGTGGCTGATGATCGCTATGGTGATGATGCAGTTAATCGGGGGTTGAAAAAACGAGGCTATAAACGACTTTTTTTGCATGCGGAGCAATTAAAATTTATTCACCCTGTGACCGACGAAGTGATGCATTTTAAAGCTCCGTTGTCACGTGAGCTGGAGTTGTTGTTAGAAAAAGAGGCTTTAAATTAGTTAAGGCTGAGATTATGAAAAATAAATTTGATTTAATTATTTTTGATTGGGATGGAACGCTAGCGGATTCAGTCGATTGGATTGTGCATTGCTTAAAGATGACAGCCGAGAAGCAAGGTCTTGATATTCCTGAAGATCAAGCAATTAAAGATATTATTGGTTTAAGCATACAAAATGCTTTGGCAGAATTATTTCCCCAAATAAAAGGACAGGTTCAGGAACAATTCATTGCTTGTTATGGTCAGGTGTTTTTTGCAAAGCAAACGACTGAGAAAGATTTATTTGTGGGTGTTAATGAAATGTTACTCAGATTAAGGGACCAAGGCTATAAATTGGCCGTTGCCACAGGCAAAGGTCGTACAGGTCTTGATAAGGCGATGCAAGGAGTAGGTTTGCTCGAATTTTTTGATGTGACGCGCTGTGCGAATGAAACGGCATCAAAGCCGAATCCGTTAATGCTTGATGAAATTATTGCTGAAATGCAGGTAAGCAAGGAAAGGGTGGTTTTTGTCGGTGATTCTAATCATGATTTGCAAATGGCAGAAAACGCAGGTGTTGCTGCAATTGCAGTATTATGTGGTGCAAATTCTAAAGCCCAGCTGTCGTCCTATCAATCGATAGCGTGTTTACAGCAAACAACTGAATTATTAGATATTTTATAAAGGTCAAAAGATGGAAAATCAACAAAGTGGTGAGATAGACGCAAAGTCTAAAAATGAACATACCTCTGGATGGGAAAGAGACGTACTTGAAAAATTAGCGATGGCAGCAGTGACTGAGCAGCGTAGGGCGAGACGCTGGGGTGTGTTTGTTAAAATTTTGATGGTGCTTTATTTGCGTGGAATTGGAGGCATAGCTCTTTATCCAAAATTCGAAAAAAACATGGCTAGCAATGACAAGGGGCATACTGCAATCGTTGATGTGATAGGCGTTATTGCGGATAGTGAGGCCGCTAATGCGAATAGTATTATTGAAGGCTTAAGGGATGCATTAAAAGATAAGCAAACCAAAGGGGTTATTCTTAATATTAATTCACCTGGGGGCAGTCCTGTGCAGTCAGCCTATGTTTTTGAGGAGATTAGGCGACTTAAAGCTAAGCATCCCGATACACCTATTTATGCTGTAGTCAGTGATATTTGTGCTTCTGGTGGTTATTATATTGCTTCAGCAGCAGACAAAATCTATGTTAATCAATCCAGTATGATAGGTTCAATTGGTGTGATTATGAATGGTTTTGGCTTTGTAAATGTGATGGAAAAGCTGGGTGTTGATCGACGTTTGTTAATTGCGGGTAAGCATAAGGCGCTAATGGATCCTTTTTCTCCAGTCAATAGTGAAGAGTCAGCCCATATGCAAACGTTATTGGATGATGTGCATCAACAGTTTATTGGTGCAGTTCGTGCTGGACGTGGTGATCGCTTACAGGAAACTGAAGATATGTTTTCTGGCTTGATCTGGACCGGTACACAAGGTATTAAACTAGGTTTGGCCGATGACTTTGGTAGTGTTGATTCAGTAGCACGAGATATTATTGGTGTTAAAAAGAAGCTGAACTTTACACCTCAAGAGCGTTTGCTGGATAAGATTGCAGGTAAATTAGGGGCTACGTTTGGACATGCATTGGGTAGTGCGGTTAATGGAATATCAATGCGTTAATTGGCTGTACTTCACGCGGTTACGGATGCGGAATTTATAGCGAGTTGATTTTTGCCGATAGAAAACCGTAGCTGTGACCGCGTGAAGTATATATGAAAGGTTCAGTTAGGATTCATGCTGAATCTTTTATTCTTTGTTCATGTTTTGGAGGTTGTTTGGCAGCCTTTCTGTCTGCATTTTTACAGTGTGCTCCGAAATAAATACTTTTTACGGGTTTGTTATGTCAGTTTTTATTAAAGTTTTTTTATTAACATTCTGCTTGTCTCAGACTGTTTATGCAGGAAACGAACTGGTTTTTTCTGTGTTAAGCCTGGATCAGGCAACAAAAAAAATTATTGATGCAACTCAAAGTAAAGTATTAGGCGCCAAAACAGAGCAAGTCGAAGGTAAGAAAATATACGTTATTAAAGTATTAACGATTGATGGGCGAGTGCAACACATTAAGGTTGATGCAGATAGCGGTGAGATTCTTAAATAAGGAAGTGCAGTGCGTATATTAGTCGTTGAAGATGAGCTGACACTCAGTCAGCAAATACAAGATTTTTTTTCAAATAAAGGGTTTGCTGTTGATGTCGCAAATACAGCAAATGATGGTTACTATCTGGCAAAAGAATACCCAATTGATGTTGCTGTTATCGATGTGGGTCTGCCCGATTTCTCAGGTATAGAGTTAGTGACTCGGTTAAGAAAAGAAGCGATTAATACACCAGTGTTACTTTTAACCGCGAGAAGCCGTTGGCAAGATAAAGTCGAAGGATTAGAATCTGGAGCAGATGATTATTTGGCCAAACCCTTTCATTATGAAGAGTTGTTGGCAAGGGTAAATGCTTTGTTAAGACGCTCACAAGGTAAAGCGCATCCTGTTTTAACTTATGCCAACATTCAACTGGACAGCTTATCCCAAGATGTCAGGGTTGCTGGTGAAAAAGTCGAGCTAACGGCTTATGAATATAAAGTGTTGGAATATTTATTGTTCCGTAAAGGCGAAGTAGTGTCTAAAGCTGTTTTAACTGAACATATCTATGATGAAGACTTTGATCGAGACAGTAATGTGATTGAGGTTTTTATCGGTCGATTACGTAAGAAAATTGACCCTCAAGGTGTCACTAAGCCGATTGAAACCTTGCGGGGGAGAGGTTATAGAATTCCGCTAGATACCGAGTCGCAAGTGAATAGTGAAAATTAATTCATTAAGCTTTCGTTTATTGATTTCAGCAGGTTTTGTTTTAACCGCTTTTTTTGCTTTAGTTGCTTTTGTTCTAGAGCAAGGTTTTAGGGAAAGTGCAGAGCAAGCATTAAAAGAAAAGCTTCAAATTCATATTTATTCGCTTTTATCGGTTGCGGAATTGACGGGTAATGGTGAATTAAGTATGCCACAAACACTGCGTGAACCACGTTTTTCAAACCCGGGTTCGGGTTTGTATGCCTTTATTAATCAACAGAATACAAGTTTAGTCTGGCGTTCTTTATCTGCTGTTGGTGTTGATATATCTTCTTCTCAGTCATTAAAGGCCGGTGAATCTACTTTTGTAAAAGATGAAAATGGACGTTTTGTGCTCAGTTATGCCGTAATTTGGGAAAATGAAGCAGGATTAGAGCGGTATTATGTTTTTACTGTTGCAGAAGATGCTTTGTCTATTAGTAATCAGGTTGAGCGGTTTAGAGTAACGCTTAGGACATGGCTGTTTTTTATTGGGCTGTTGTTAGTATTGATTCAGTTTTTGGTTTTGCGTTGGAGTTTAAAGCCATTAAGAATAATTGTTAATGATCTGGAAGCAATTGAAGCCGGTAAAAAGAGTCGATTGGATGGTCAATATCCAGTTGAATTAACAGGCTTGGC
>DAOVVZ010000340.1:0-3233 GCA_030636915.1 Methylomarinum sp.
GCAAATGCCTGTCCTACCAGTTTTGCACAAGATGGAATCTACTTTAGCCACACATAAAATCCTTCTGGAAAAGTCATTTATGGAAACGCTTAAGCTAACAAACTCTTTACTGTGTCAGATTTTAGTATACCTCTTAGAGCTACACCTTACTCGTATATTTTAATCTATTCGGATGAGCGACATGCATTAAAAGCTTGAATACTAATGATATAAAATTTTATATCTCTAATTAATTTTTTTCTATTAGTAGGGTTACCTAGGTAGTCATACTAATATCAGAGTTTTATAAAATCTGGCTATATTAAGTGAACTCTTAGGACGAAAACAGACGATGACCTAGAGGCTAAAAGCATCTAGATCGATTTATAAACCGTATGTATGGCGTTCAATGGCTCACCGGCTAGAAGATCTGAGCCAATAGTTGTGTGTAAGGATATGCCCAGCAACACTTTTATTGCGTAACCATTTTCCCTACAAATTCAACAGGAACAAGACATGTTTGATAATTATTTTGAAATTTTTTTAGCCGATACTCAAGAAGGACGGGAAGTTCACTACAACATTCGCTATCAAGTCTATTGTGAAGAACTTGGGTATGAAGATTCCAAAAAATTTCCTGATCAACAAGAGTTTGATCAATGGGATCCTAAAGACGACCAGGATCAACAGTCAGTTCTTTTCTTAGTTCGCTTAAAGCATACTAAACAATGGATTGGTACAATGCGTTTGGTCCATTACAATGGTCATAAACTACCATTAGAAGAAAACACATCACTCGATCACAAAATCAACAATTCTGCTGTTGAAATATCCCGTTTTTGTTTAGTTAAAGACATTAGAAAACCTTATCTACAAAATGCCTACGGTATTAATGAAAGCAATGTTAACAAAGACTCACTGCCCTCTATTGATGAGAGCGATCACATAAAACTATTTTATAGCAACCCAAAAGTCAAAAACACTATTAAATGGGGCCTATTTAATGCAAGCTCTCAATACAGTATTGCCAACAACATCCAGAAAATGTATTTATTATCAAATAAAGCACTTGCCCGAATGATTAAGATACAGGGGTTCATAATTGAACAAGTAGGATCAGCCTGTGAGCATAGAGGCCAACGCTCTCCTTATTGCATTGATGTTAATGAAATACAAACCAACCCAAGCAGTGATAATTTTAATAACCACTATCAATTGTATTCCGAATTACAACAGCAACATGAAAAAACAGAACTAGTCGCTAAATATGGCTAAAACATTAGGGGCTGTTGCCGTTTTATAAATCACTATGAAAACACATTATATTAAAGCTAAATACGCTTAAACATGTCATTTGAATGAGCTATTTTTAGTAAAAACCTTTAAATTAATTGATTTTCAATCATTATGACGAAACGGCAACACCCCCTAGAAAATCAGCAGAAAATCATTTCAAATTAAAACGGTCAGGTCAAATCAAGGTTTAGCCTGGTCGGGAGCGCATAACCCATGTCCACTTTGTTGTTCTGATGCACGAACCTAAGTTTTAATCACCTCCCTGTTTATCAACTTACGTCCCTTTTCTCATCCCCATTCTCTTTATAACTTTTTATTGTCTGTTGCAAAGCAAGCCGTTGCTTTTCCAGTTCTAACAACTCAATTTCTCTTTTAAGATAAACATCTGATTTTTTTCTGGTGGCGTAGCTTTCTTCTTGAACTGCTAAGCGCTGTTGTTCATAGCGTTGCTTATAGCCTATATCGGTATCAAATTCTAATTGCTTCTGCCGATGTTTTAAATCTAACTCTTCAGCATGAGATTTATCTTTTGCTGCTCTCCAACCCGCTTGCTCGCTTTCATATTCAGTAATACTAGCTTCCAACTCCTTTTCTTTTAATTTGGCTTGATGTGCAATCAATGCTTCTTTTTCTTGCTCTTCGTGTTTTCTTATCTCAATTTGCTGCTGCTGTTTTTCATTTAATTCTTCGGCCAAGGTTATTTCTTGCAGATGAATATTATGCCTGACTTTTTCTTCATGCATTTCTCGCTTAATTTCATACTGCTCTAGTTGCTGCAATGCTCTTTCTTGCAATAATTGTTTAGCATTTTCTGCATGCAGAGCTTGTTTTTCACGTTCCAATGCAGCAGCTTCGTTTATCTGATCCAACTGTAAGCGTTTATGCTTAACACTTTGCCTTTCTTCTTCTTGCTGCTGCCTAAACAGCTCTTCTCTTTGTTGATCATTAAATTCAAAGCTTTTCTTTAATACACACAGATAAACACTTTCTTTTGCAAACTGCACATCGGGGAATGCTTCAAAACTGGGGGTCAGCTTACAAACAACTTGTGATTGAATATTTTGCAAAATCAACATCTCACTCACATCAAGTGAAATCTTCTTTTCCATCTCACCCAGACCACTCTGAACCCAGGAACCATCCGATAAGTTAAGCAATGCTCTATTGACAATATCAAGTGATAAACTGTGATAGGCATTTTTTATATGTTCATTAAGTTCAGTTAATATTTCAACATTATTGATAGCATAATTAAGTGTTGCCTGAAATCGCACATCTAATTCGATGTCTATCGTACAAAAACCATCGTAAAGCGAGACTTGATCAAGACATTGCCATTCTTCAATAGCTAAAGGATAAACGGTATGATAAAAACGTGGAACAAACTTATCTGTGCGTACAAATAGTTTTTTATACGGCCCAAACTTACTGTATACAACCTGGCGGTCTACCTCAAAACCAGACTCCCACACTTCTTCTATAGCCGCCTCATTCTCTGGGTCTACAGAAACCAACCAGTTATCTATTTCTGTTGCTGAATTATTCATTGGACTCTGTCACTTTTGCTTGTAATGATGCCTGTCTTAATTGTCTAATCTTTAAGCCCATTTTTTCAGCAATAAGCGGATATAAGTTAGGGGCAAATTCAACCGTTCTATGATCAATTTTACGTAAGAAGCCACGGTTCAACAATAAACCGACAGCAAACATTCGTGACCAATCTGAATATCGCCGAGCTTTTTCAATTTCAGTTTTTTCAATCACCATTTGTAATTCATCATTGTCATTAATGCTGAACTCACTAAATTGCCTTAAACATTCAAAAACCAACTCTTCTTCGTCATCGGTCAATGGCCCAGGCGCTGTAAACTCTAAGCGGTAAGAAAGTAATACCGTAAAAAAGTCGACCATTGCCGCACAAATAAATGCAAATGCAGAAAAGCCCTGCCACATAGAAA
>DAOVVZ010000209.1:0-4294 GCA_030636915.1 Methylomarinum sp.
AATTGCTGTTTATGAAGAGAGTAGCTCTTATGCATCGGGTTTTAGTATGAGTATCGATGGCGATTTAAATGAAGATGAGCAAAAATCGCTTACAGAGCTGATAAATAAAATGAGTAAAGTGAGTGATAAGTTTTTTAACGGTAATATCAATGCCGCTTTTAAACATGCACAAAACATAGGCTTTGATACTGAACAGATTTCTGGTTTTTCGATGAGTTTAAACAAAGAAAAATCCATTCAAGCGGTAGCGGCCTATCAGCAAACTGCAATGCCTGAACAAAATGTCAATACGGACTTATTAAAACAGGCCAGTGACTTTTTAACACAAACAAAAGAGTTTATGGCTGATACTAGGGCTGCTTTAGATTCCTTATCTGATCCTAAGCAAGCATTTGCAGATTTATTTGCTGGGATTGGTCAAATGCATTTGGGGACTCAGGAAGAGCTTGATAGTGATAAGGATGAAGCTTTGTTTTTAAAAATAATTGAAAATATAGGCGATGATTTGTTTGATGATAAAGAGGATGAATAACTTAATCCTCTTTGCTACAACTTCCTTTTTTACAGCCACAGGTTTTTCCACAACCTAGGCCTTCTTCTTTTGCTGGGCCAAGTTCAGGGTGGTTAGCTGCAAATTTTCTGGCTGCTTGCTGGATCAAAACCCAGGCCATTAACAAAGAAAAAATAATGGTGATAGTAATGAATAAGTTAAACATTTTTTATTCTCTAAAATAATTCACTGCAGGATCAATGGCAATAAATGTAGGGTGGGCAAAGGGCTCTTCGTGCCCATCTTTTATACTACGAGCTATTGAATACGCTAATTATGAGCTTGATGGGCATGCTATCGCTTTGCCCATCCTACACTTTTAATTTTGGGTGTTATTAAATGCTTAATCCTAAGCAGTCGTTCCTAATCCAGCAAATCCCATAAAAGTCAGAGATAAGATCCCTGCCAGCATCATACTTAAAGCCGCTGCTTGGGTAATGTTGGGAAGGTTAGATAACTCCAGTTTTTCTCTTAAGCCCGCCATTAATACAATCGCCAAACCAAAGCCTGCTCCTGCGCCTAAACTGAATGAAACTGATTGTAAAAAATCATAGTTTCTGGAAGTTTGGAATAGGGCAACGCCTAAAATAGCGCAATTGGTTGTGATTAGGGGTAAGAATATTCCCAAAGCTCTAAATAACGCAGGACTAAATTTCTTTAAAATCATCTCAACCAGTTGCACGGATGATGCAATTAACGCGATATAACTGATTAAACGTAGAAATTCCAGGTCAAACGCTGTTAATACAAGATTAATACCATAAGAACAAGTCGAGCTAACAAACATCACAAATGCTGTTGCCAGACTCATGTTGAATGCTGTATCACGTTTTGCTGATACACCGACAAAAGGGCATAAGCCTAAGAACAATGCCAGTACAAAATTGTTAATTAAAAAGGCACTAAGAAAAATAAAACTGAGTGATTCTGGGTTCATTATTAGCTCCGTGTTTGACTGACATTACAGTGAGATGCCATGTCGTCAGCAATTAATTTGCCGGTTTTACGTTGCTCTACATAGTTGATCAGTAATAACCATGAGCCTAAAACAATAAAGCCACCTGGCGGAAGAATCATCACGACCCATGGTTCAAAATCAAGGCTAAAAACTTGGTAACCTAATAATTGTCCTGCACCTAATAATTCTCTGACACCACCTAGCATGACTAAAGCCAATGTAAATCCTAAACCCATACCCAATGCACTAATAACAGATTTACCAAATGAGTTTTTTGAAGCATAAGCTTCGGCACGGCCTAAGATAAGACAGTTCACCACAATCAACTGGATAAATGCCCCGAGTTTGTTATATAAATCTAAGCTGATAGCTTGAATAATATAATCAACCAGAGTCACAAAAGTGGCAATGATAATAATATAAGTGGTGATGCGTACTTGCTTAGGGATGAAGTTTCTTAGAGCTGAAACCAGTGCGTTTGAACAGACCAAAACAAAAATACTGGCTGCGCCCATCGCTAAAGAGTTCTCAACACTATTGGTTACTGCAAGTACTGGGCATAAGCCTAGCATCATCACAAACACAGGATTTTCTTTCCATAATCCAGCAGTAAATACATCCATGGTTAATGGTGCTGCTTTTTTAGTCGGTTTACTCATGGTCATCTCTTTTTGATTGCATAGCTGTTTTTAGCTGAGTAAGGTTTTTGGCAATAATAGGGTGTAACGTTTGACCGCTTTGATTGAACATTCGGCCAACAGCATTAGAGGTAATAGTGGAGCCTGAAATAGCATCTACTTCCCAAGGGTTCTGTTTTGTGCCATGACGTACTGTTTTAATGACATTTTTTAAGCCTGTTTGTTCAGTATTAACACTGGCATCCAGACAATTAAAATTTGCTAGAAAGTCTTGGTCAGTGGTTATTTTTGTGCCAAAACCAGGGGTTTCTGTGCTTTTTAAAACGTCATAGCCGGTAATACATCCAGTGTCTGGATTGTAACCGTAAAGTAATTTTACGATGTCTTGGTAGCCTTGTTCGGCAGCATTAAGTGCCATGCCTATAAAGTTGTTGTTAGCATCATATCCTGCATAGATTAATTCCCCTCTAGCTTTATCATCGGTTAGCGTCACTTTGCCCTCTTTAATTATAAAAGTAAGACGCTGGGTTGCTTGAGGTAATACTTTAAAAATAGCGCGTTCTGTTGCTATGCGTTGATTCTCTGCAATAATTGGTTTGGTATATTCATAAACTAAAACCACTAAAAACCCCGAGAGCATGGCAACGATGCCTAGGGTTGATATTAATGAGAAGCTTGAAGGTAAGGGGGGAACCTCGTTGGCTTTGTTTTCTGTTGGATCAGTCATGTTATTTCTTCCCGCCATATATTCTTGGTTGGGTATAAGATTCAATCAGTGGTGTGGCGGCATTGCCAAATAAAATCGCATACATAACAGCTTCTGTTAGACCGCCAAATAAACGGATAATCACTGTTAAAAAGCCAACCAGTAAACCAAATATTAAAATACCCATTGGGGTAACAGGGGATGCCACCATGTCACTGGCCATAAAGATCGCGGCGAACATTAATCCACCAGAAAAGACCATAAAAGCAGGGCTAGGGTATTGGGTGCTGTCCATCAGATAAAAGCATTCTGCGGTAATGACTGTACCTAAGATGACTGCAGCTGGGATTCGCCAATCTAGCATGTTTTTAGCGATTAAATAAGCGCCACAAATCAAAATCAAAAGAGATGAGGTTTCACCAGCGGAGCCTGCTGTGAGACCTAAAAACAAATCATAGCTATCTGTCATAATGCCCTGGAATTTCATCAGAGCTAAAGGCGTAGCACCGGTAAAGCCATCAATACTGACTTGTGCTGTCCATTCTGCGGTTGCGGCAGGCTTCATAAAAGGTAAGGCTAATGTTGAAGGAATAAACTCAACAAAGCGATTTGTCGCCAGGGCAGGAGTCCATGTGGTGATTGACACGGGGAAAGCTGCTTGAATAAATGCACGCCCTACTAAGGCAGGGTTAAAGACATTAAAACCGATGCCACCAAATAATGTTTTACCCATGGCGATAGCAATAAACCCAGCTACAGCACCCATCCATAAGGGAAAACCTGGGGGTAATGTCATTGCCAGTAATAAGCCTGTAATAATGGCGCTGGCATCACCAATAGTGGTTTTTTTATCCTGTAATTTACAGAATAAATGTTCTGTGCCTATGCAAGAAAGTACTGTTACAACCATTAATGCCAGCGCACTGATACCAAATTGGTAAACAGCATATGCTGCTAAAGGCAGTAATGCATAGACCACATTACGCATAATTTCTGCCACTGTTGGGGCTTTGCGTATATACGGCGAGGTGCGTATATCTATTTTTGGTTGATTGGCCATGTGTTGGTTATTTTTTATTAAAAATGCTAGAGCTAAGTTATTCTTAAGTATGGTGGCTAAAAAGACGTGCACTTTTTACTCACCATCATAATTGTTGAGTATTAGCGGATATATTCCAAAAGCAATTCATTAATTTCGTTAATATCTAATGCTTCTGAATCAAATGCTTCACCTAGCCATTCCAGCATACTGTCATGTTCCGGGTGATCTGGATCATTGATTGCATCCAGGAGCTCTGCGTAGCCCCAAATACCACCACAATCTTCAGGCGGACAGGCTCTTTTCCCTTTGATACAACGTGGCAGCTTATGATCTGTACTGAACGGTAATATTTTTTCCAGGAGTATTTTGTGTTCCCAGCCATCACCAAAATCATATTCAT
>DAOVVZ010000166.1:0-4693 GCA_030636915.1 Methylomarinum sp.
ATCTTTGTATTCTTCAATAATATCAACAATATGCAGCTTTATACCCAATTGTTCGGCAGACCATAGGGCATTATTTCTTTTGGGTTTGTCCTTATCTTTTTTTCTAATGGCATGAGTATGTCCTTCCACACAAAAGCCAGTAAAAAAGTTAATCCCTTCAACATGTACACCTTGTTCCATCACAGTTTTAGCAGCCAATAATGAATCCAGACCTCCAGAAATCAATGCCACTGCTTTTCTTTGCTTACTCATAACGCCTAATTATATCTTGAAAAATTGATCGATATTATACCCCTCACCATGTATTTTTAGGGCATACAAAATAGATAAATTGTTACTCATTCCCCCTTATTATTCGCTAAATTTTATTTGTATTACATTTTAAGCTAGACTTAGTCGCTATACTTTGTACTTATCAAACAGACCTATTGCTTTGTTTACAAGCAACCATAACCAAGGAGATTCTAATGGAAAGAGATGAAGCAATGGCTTTCATGATCAAGCTACTCAAAATCCTGTTGCACAAGGATGGATCCGACTTATTTATTACCACGGGCTACCCCCCTGCAATGAAAGTAAAAGGGGTTATGTCACCTATGTCACAACAACCATTGTCAGAAAATGATTCTAAAGCACTCACCCAGTGCATCATGAATGACAAGCAGTTGAAAGAATTTGAAGAAACCCAGGAGTGCAATTTTGCTATTGCACCGGCTGGACTATGCCGGTTTCGTGTAAATGCCTACGTTCAACAGGGTTGCCAGGGCTTAGTTATCCGGACCATTGCCGCTGAAATTCCTAATTTTGAAAAACTAGGTCTTCCTTCTGTATTAAAAGATATTATCTCTCATAAAAATGGTTTAATTATCATGGTAGGTGGTACAGGTTCTGGTAAGTCAACATCAATGGCGGCGATGATTGATCATCGTAATGAAACCAGTCACGGCCACATCATTACCATTGAAGACCCTATTGAATACGTACACAAACATAAAAACTGTGTAATTATGCAACGCGAAGTAGGTGTAGATACCCAGGACTGGGAAATAGCCCTGCACAACACCTTACGCCAGGCCCCTGATGTCATTGTATTGGGCGAAATCAGGGACTCTAAAATTATGGAATTCGGCTTAGAGTTTGCTCAAACAGGTCATTTAGCCATGGCAACACTACATGCGAACAATGCCAACCAGGCTGTTGATCGTATTTTGGGCTTTTTCCCCATCCAAAGCCAGGCAAAGCTTATGCAAGATATATCACTTAACTTGCGTGCCATTATTTCTCAGCGTCTGGTTAAAACAGTGGATGGTAGTCGTTGCGCCGCAATTGAAATTTTAATTAACACCCCATTAATTGCTGATTTAATTGCTAAAGGTGATATTAGCGGTATTAAACCTATTATGGCCAAGTCTCGTGAATTAGGTATGCAAACCTTTGACCAAGCCTTATTAGAACTCTATCAAGCAGGCAAAGTCAGTTACGATGAAGCATTGAAAAATGCAGATTCTCGCAATGAATTACGCCTACAAATCAAATTGTCTGGCGGAGAAGACAAATCCATCGGCGGCTTGTCTTTACAAGAAACAGAAGAAGATCAAAATACTATGTAACACGCCATCAATATAGCCATGCCTTCACTATTAAGCACCGAACTTAAAAGACCAAGTAAAAACTATGGATTTATTACCTTATTTAAAATTACTGTTAGATAAAAAAGCGGATTCTCTTGCTTTAAAAGCAGACTCAGCGCCCTGCTTACGTTTGTTAAATCAGGAAAAAGCCGTTGGCAACACTATTGTTACAGCTGAATTCCTCAATCAATTTATCGACAGCCTGGCTAATGAATCTCAACAACAGGATTTGGCAAACTTCAAAACAGTTCGTATACCTTACACACCACTAAGCAGCACCTTTATTGTACAAATCGATAAGAGTATTGATAATGTGACTGTTCTTATCATACCAGACCAACGCGAGAGAAAACCGACCGTTCAACAGGATATTCAGGTTCTAGGTGCTGCGCCTGAGTCTCATCTTGACATCATGCCCTACTTAACCGAAATGGTTAAACAAGATGCCTCTGATATCTTTTTTACCGTAGGCTCAGCAATCAAAATCAAGATCTCTGGCAGGGCGGTTGAAACGGATAACTATATACTGACACCCGAACTGACGGAATCAGCCGCCTTTAGCATTATGGACGAAGCTCAAATCGAAGAATTTAAAACCACTAAAGATCTCGATTTTGCTATTAGCTTACCTGATGGTAGTGCACGCTTTCGTGTAAATGCCTTTTATCAGCGCAAAACCGTCGGACTGGTACTGCGTTTAATTCCTTCAATCATACCAAGATGTGAAGACTTAGGGCTTCCTGAAATCTTGCTCGAATTAATTTTAGCAAAACGCGGGTTATTACTAATGGTTGGTGGCACGGGATCAGGTAAATCAACCTCCCTGGCAGCAATGATCAATCATCGCAACGAACAATCAGCAGGCCATATATTAACTATTGAAGATCCTGTTGAATTCTCACACCCCAATTTAAAATCCATTGTCAATCAGCGTGAAGTGGGAATAGACACCGCTTCTTATGCACGCGCACTTAAAGCCTGCTTACGGGAAGCACCTGATGTTATTTTAATTGGTGAAATTAGAGACAGAGAGACCATGGAGGCTGCGTTAGAACTGGCCAACACGGGACATCTTTGTATATCAACCCTACATGCCAACAACGCTAACCAGGCAATGGAGCGTGTGATCAATATGTTTCCGCAAGTCCAACATAAGCAATTATTTATGGATCTTGCAATCAACCTGAATGCAGTTGTTTCTCAACGCCTAATTCCGACACCTGACGGCAAACGTTGTGCGGCGATAGAAGTTTTAATTAACACCCCTCATATATCAAACTTAATTTTAAAAGGTGCCTTAAACGAAATTAAAGATGCAATGGCATCCAGTGGAAGCAAAGGCATGCAAACCTTTGACAATACCTTATATGATCTTTTTAAACAGAAAAAAATCAGTATGGAAGAAGCTTTACGTAATGCCGATTCTCGTAATGACTTAGAAGCTAAAATTAATTTTGGTTAATTAAACTGACAACTAATTCGAAATACATGACATGGGAATATTAAATCAACTCCGAGAGGAAGCAAATCAAAAGAAAGAAAATGAGCTTAATAAACTAACGCGTAAAGAACAGCTAGAAAAAAACTACCAAACCCAGATTTTACCAAGAATGCAAAATACCTTTCATTTTATGAAAGAACTTGTAGATCATTTGAAGTTTCTTGAACATGCTATAAAAATTGAAAATTATAGTACCCATTACCCTCAATTCGGTACCTTAACCCAGACTGATTACAAAATTAACACTGATGGAATTGTTGGTTTTGTTGACTCAAAGCGCCTGATGCAAATCAATGTTTCTTTCCAGTGCCTCGGGGATGGTGATTTTTTCATTAAGAAAAAGGGTAAATTTGCCATTGATCAAGAAATTGCTTTTCTTCATGAAAAACAAAGAAAATTCAAATGGAATCCCGCTCAAAGCTTTAATGAAACGGCTAACATAAAAATATATAAGAACTTCCCTGTCAACTTTCGCTTTGAGGTTGATTATGAGCAGTCTCAGATCAAGCTCCACATTAAAAACCACGCTGAATTTGATAACTACACAAAGACATTCCAACCCGATGAAGTTAATGATGAGTTATTAGATGAAATAGCGCGTTTTATGCTAAGAAAAGACTGTGATTTTATTCGCCTAAAAATTTCAAATAAACAAAAACAAGATATACGCCTACGCCTTGATGAATACAATCAGCAACAAACCGTCATGCAACAACAAATTCAATTTGAAGAATCACAAGAAAGATCATTAGCCAAAAAAAGTCTTTTTTCTCGTATAAACCCCTTTTCAAAAAATAAAAAGTAAATCTCGCTAACAGTAAAATGCTCAGTGCTTTTTTTTAGGCTATAATCAACGGTTTTTTATTGTCTGAGCAGTAGCCGCCGTGTCTAGCACAAACAACGATTTATCAACATTTCAAGGGCTAATCCTAGCCTTACAACAATACTGGTCTGAACAAGGCTGTATTTTATTACAACCCTTAGACCAAGAGGTCGGTGCGGGTACCTTTCACCCTGCCACTTTTTTACGCGCGATAGGGCCTGAACCTTGGAATGCCGCTTATGTGCAGCCATCCAGAAGACCAACTGACGGTCGTTTTGGCGAAAACCCAATGCGTCTGCAACATTATTATCAGTTTCAGGTTATTTTAAAGCCCTCCCCTGATAATATTCAGGAACTCTATTTAGGCTCATTAAAACACTTGGGACTTGATCTGCTTGAACATGATGTGCGTTTTGTTGAAGATAACTGGGAATCACCAACGTTAGGTGCCTGGGGATTAGGCTGGGAAGTTTGGCTTAATGGTATGGAAGTCTCTCAATTCACTTACTTTCAACAAGTCGGTGGATTGGAATGCAAACCTGTCAGTGGCGAGCTAACATACGGTCTTGAGCGTATTGCCATGTACATTCAAGGCGTTGAAAGTGTTTATGACCTAGTCTGGACTAATGGTCCTCAAGGGTCTGTGACTTATGGTGATGTTTTTCACCAGAACGAAGTTGAAATGTCAGAATTCAATTTTGACCATGCCAATGTTGATTTTTTATTCACTTGCTTTGA
>DAOVVZ010000414.1:0-2715 GCA_030636915.1 Methylomarinum sp.
AATGTTTCCATTAAATCATCGGCCACCATCACACCAGCAGCAGCCTCATAAGCATAAATGGCATGTGTACCTAACACGGTAATACCTTTGCCTAATAAGCCTTCTTGCTCAAGTAATCTTAAGATTTGAGCAGGAATTTTAGGCACTCTATTAATTCCGACCGCAACAGAAAGTTTTGATTGACGAATAAGCGACTGTTTAAGGGATGAAAGCCGCTCTTTAGATTCGGCTTTGCCTTGGTGAAAATGCTGGTATATGCCTTCGGTTTCGGGTGACCTCACGCCTAAGCTCTTGCCTAAACCTTGACCACCTCGTGTTTTAAATAAATAAGACTTATCGCCTGTTTGTTTCCAGCGCATTCCACCTGTAAAGCGATTAGATACTTTAAGCTCGTCTATAAATGTTTGGTAAACCTGACAAGAATTAATAAAAATCTTTCGTTGTTCAGCATCTAATTCTCTGATTTTCATTATATTGTCTCTTTATTTTTAATAATAAAGTTTAAAGGACAATGCTTGTAAAATCAAATTATTAACCCTCTTTATAGGTGAGTAAGGTCATTAGATTGTTTTTATATTGGGATATAACATCAAGTGGTAAAAGAGTCAGTCAATAGCATTAAATTACAAAAAACACCCTTGATGTTCCTTTTCTTTGTCATTTAACCAAACACACCTTAATATAGGTGTGAATTTACTTATATTTCAAATATAAAAATAGAGAGAGGGTTCGCTGTTGATTGGCGTAATTTAGTCTTTATGTCCCTATATAGTGTGATTTAATAGTGAAAATACTGGGTTGCGATTATTAAATGCAGTAACTTATGCAGTAACTTTTTTGATTTGTATTAGTTATCCCTTGTTATCGGTGTATGTAGCGTTAATTTAAGTCCGGCCATCGCACCAGAACAAAGTACAAGGAAGTCTAAATAAGTACACTAAACCCACAAGCTGAAAAGCTTAGTGGGTTTTTTATTGCTCAATAAATAATGTAGTCTCTTTTTCAGTAACTCTGGCAGGAAAAAGTTACTATAAGACCAAGTTTATGTTTTTAGAGAGTTAACGGCCATGTTTATCTATTCCTTACCCATTTTGTTTGCTTATATTCAGCTAGGGACTTCGCAAGAATATATTGCAACAATCCTATTTATAATCATGCTGTTGTATATAGCAACTCCCTTTGATTCATTTTTTAATGAGATAGAGTGGGGGAAGGTGTCTGAGTTGACGTTATATAAATATTTATTTGATTCTTGGCATGGACAGGTCAAACTATGGCTGGTTTTTTGGCCTTTTTTTATGTTTCTTAATCTAAGTTTATATGTGACTGATAAACTGGCAAAGTCAGGTCGTATTACGGTATCTAGCTGGGATGAAATTCATTTTATATTATTAACGCCGGTCATTTTTTGGACAATTACCGTATGGCGTAATTCAATCAATAGCTGTTCACGTCACTGGGCAGTGGCAGCACGCTTTATGACTCTAACTGTGTTTTTTGAATATGGCTTGAAGTTAGCTATACGTAGGGATTATCCGCGTGTTTTTTTTGAGTGCCAAGAAGCAATTCTGGATTATGCCGCTTGTTTTTAGGGTGTGATGGGCACGAAGTATCTTTCCTGCCCTGGTTTTTCAGTGTTATTTTTTGTTCCTGGCATCAAGCCTAGGTATATCTTTGGCAATAAACAGTGCTGGATCTACAGGCACTTTGTTTAAATAAACAATCCAATGTAGGTGAGGGCCAGTGACGCGGCCTGTTTCACCGACCGTACCTAAAGGCTCACCTTGTTTTACGATTTGTCCTGGCTTTACGTTGATTGAATTCATGTGTAGATAAGCACTGAGTAAACCTTGACCATGATCTAAGAACACAGTATTGCCATTGAAGTAATAGTTTCCTGTATCGATAACTTTTGCCGAGGAAGGCGCCAGAATTGGTGTGCCAGTGGGGGCCGCTATGTCCAAGCCGCTATGGGGGCGTTTGGGAATATCATTAAAGAAGCGTTTTAGACCAAATAAGCTGCTGAGTCTGCCATCAACAGGTGCGATAAAATCAGCGTCAATCTCTCTCTCAGCCCAAATTGCTTTAGCCTTGGCCATGGCAATTTTGTCCGCATTTATTTTTTCTAGGTCGGCTTTGGTAAAACCGGTCACCATACGTTTCTTAGTGATGGTGAGATGTTGAGCAGGATAGACTTTGTTGGTAATGTTAAAGCTTTGTTGCTGGGTATTGCTAGCGGTTTTGACAGTGATTTGATGGTCACCTGCCTTGGCAGATAAAGGAATGCCAATTAAGGCCATCCAATGCGTTTTATTTGCAGTTACCACGACACGATTGCCATAAAACAAGACTTTGGGTGCAGGCTGATCAATTGTGGCTACCGGTAATATTATGATGCCACCAGGAACAGTCAATTGATCGGGAAGTTTGTTAGCCAGACCCAAAATAGGGAAAAACAACAAGCAAAGTAATAGAAAGTTTATTTTTTTATTCATGTTGAATGTCCTTGATCTGACTGATTAGATGACCATGCGCTAAGCGGGTTTTAACAGTATCACCAATTGCCAGTTGTTGGCTGCTAATTATCACTGCTGATGTCTTTGGATCGCTTACTATAGCGTAACCTCTTTCTAATGTTGCTAAAGGGCTAACAGTATTAAGTGTCTGGGCTAGCATCTGATATTTTCTTTGTGATGATTCAAGTTTTCTATTAAT
>DAOVVZ010000123.1:0-5344 GCA_030636915.1 Methylomarinum sp.
ATTGAGTATTAACAATGCTTTTCCGTGTCCAATTCACCGGAACAAAACCTTCCGCGTTAAATTTTTCTCGATTTCCCACCAGCCATACAAATTCACTCCGACTCCGGCTTCTAATCCAGTGACAAGAAACAGCAGTATTTTTGGTCGCAGACTTACGCAGTAATTTCTTTACCGCTTGTAACCCTTCATCGGTAATCACAGTCTGCCATGTTCGGCTGCCTATGCGGTTAGCAAAGGCATCTAATACACGACGTGTCCGGTTAAGGGCTTTATGCTCACATTGGGAAACAAAGGTGACCATCATAAGTCTTTACCTTCCAAACTAGCTTTTTTAACCGCATCAAACATAAAATCCAGGGCTTTATGTTGGGTAAAGTTTTGTAGGCATTGTTGTCTAAATTCTTGTTCGGTGGCTTGTTCTTTGGCACAGATAAATGCCCACGGCAGTATCAGCGTGTCTTTAATTAAATCGGCGACATCAAATACTAACGCGCCTCGTCGGGTTTTTCCGTGCATTACAGCAAAACCATGCGGTATGCCTAATACCCAAAGGGTGGTGGCGGCGAGTCCGTAAGCTAAGTAGTTACCGTGATTTAAAAAGGCATTAGCATCATCTTGGCTTTCATGCTGGCGTACAAAGTCTTTTTGTTTGGTGTTATTGGCGGCTATTTTGTAGAGAGATTTGGTGAGTTGGGCTTCAACTAAGAGTAAGTTGGTGACATTGTGGCAGTGGTCTATTTTGTTGCTGAAGTTGTCTAGGGCTTGTTTTATGGCTAAATCATCTAGCGTGAATCCTTCGTTTTTTAGGTCTAGGTCTTTGCCCCATACTTTTTGTAAGTAGGCGATGCGTTGTTGCTGAAATTGTTTGGCGACCTTTAGGCGTTTTTCTTCTTCAAACCAGAATGCCATCCAACCTTGTATGTATTCTGTGGGGCGGTATTCGCTTTGTGGGGTGAACCATTCAATTTCATTGGCGGCGATTAAGGGGGTTCCGCCACTACCGCTAAAGCCAATTAAGACACCTGCGGAGGCCAACATTCTAACCGCGGCTTGGGTAATGGAAGTGCCTGTACCTAAGAGAATGCAGGTGGTATTGGCTATGGGGATGTTCCAGTATTGTTTTTCTGTGTCTGCTTCGGTGAGGTATAGCACTCTGCCATCTTTTTGCATGACGCGACATTTATCTAGGTAATAAATATTGGCACGTTTGGAATGTAAGATGGCTTTTAGATCTGTTAATTGTTCCATAAAATGATTTTCCTTGATTGATATAAATACGGTCTAATGCGAAGGTTATTTTTGTATGGCATTGCAATGTGTTTAAATTACATTATCCACACCTACTGCCTCATTCGGTGAGTCAGTAAATTATTTTTTGTAAATTTCACGCATTTTTCTTATTTCTTCTATAACTAAATCCTGAAGAAAGGGTGGTGAGATAACCGTAACTTCTGCACCATATTTAAGTATATCCATCATTAGTTCTCTGCTGTCACCAAAGGGGAGGCTGAGTTGGTAGTTGCCGTTATCTAGCCATTGTCCTTGTTGCTCAGAGTGCCAGTGTTCATCAGCAACCCAGGCGGCTCGGTTTTTAGTAAATTCTAATACGGCTGTGTGTTCTGCTTTTCCGGTAAATATACCGTAGGATGAATTTAAAAAATCCTGTAGTTGTTTGTCTTCGGTTTTTTGGCTGGATTTGTCCAGTATTTTGGCTGAGTTGACACTGTCAATAGCAAAGATTCTAAGTTTATTTCGATAATGACAGTGGGCGGCTAAATACCAGTTTTCGCGATAATAAATCAGTTTTTGTGCGGAGAGGGTGCGTTCGCTGATTTTTCCTTTTTGGCCTCTGGACTGATATTGTATGCGCAGTTGTTTGTTGCTAAATAGGGCGGTTGCAATGCGTTTGAAGTGGCTGTCATCTTTTAGACGTCTGCCATTTGAGGCAATTACTATTTTATCGGCAATTACGGGTTGTGGGCTGTGGTCCCGGCTGAGCATGTTGTTGATGCGTTGTTGCAATTTTTCGATCTGTTCACTAAGAATGCCGGGGCTGATGTTTTGTAATATTTGCTGGCAAATCAGTAGTCCGTGTAATTCTTCACTGCTAAACCATAGTCCAGGCAGTTCATAGGGTTTGCTGGAGGACTGTTGGTTGTAGATATAACCATTTGCCTCCCGATTATATTCCAGCGGCGCATCTAAATGGTCACGTAAAGTTTTTATGTCTCGATCTGCACTGGCTTTGGAACATTCCAATTGTTCCATGATTTGTTTAAGTGAAATGGGAATGCGGCGGTTACTGAGTAAGCCATGAAGTCGATATATTCTGTCGAAACGATCCATTGTTTGTCCTTTGGGGCTCTGAATGGGGTGCTTTAATTTTTTATGTGTTTGGAGCTGTCTGGATTTGACTGCACTGGTAGTATAGATTATCTATAACTTTCAGCTAATACTTAATCTGGATTTATCAATTTAATTGTATATACCACCATTTCTCGTCGAACAATGACTGTACTCAGATCTTGCCAAAAAACTAAACTAACTGCTTGGGCAGAAATATAATATACAATTTACTGTACAAAAAATTAGACACATACTTATATAAATGACGACAAACGAAGATTTTATAAAACTTTCTAAAGCGGCTTGTACTAATGATTTAGAAACAATTAATGTGTTGGTTAATGCCGGTTTTGATAAAAAATCTATTGATGAGCATGGTGAGCCGATATTATCCGATATTGTTTTTAACTTGCTTGAGGATTTAGCACCACATAGATATGAAATGGTTAGGCTATTAATTGATATGGGGTTCAGTCCAAATCATCTTGATTCTGAAGGTTCAGGTGCGCTGACTCATGCCATGTTGTCGATGGATGCAGAGATGTTACAAGTTTTATTGGAGGGCGGCGCAAAGCCAAACGAAACATCAGGATTTAAAGAAGGTGAAACGCTGTATGACTGGGCGGCGTTTGATTATGTTTATCAAATTTGGGGGGGTAATAAATTCCCTGAAGAACCAAGTAAAAATGCCTTGGTGGATGAAGATTCGTGGCTGCTGTGGATTGATGAAATAGCGATGAAGCATCAGCGTCAACGTCCCGATTATTTATTGATCCTTAGAAAATATGGTGCTGTAGGTGGGGTTGAGTTGACGCAAATCCATTGATATATCTTAATTAGGTGGCTAAAGCTGTTGTTTAGATGAAAAGGATGATTTAAATAATGGTGATGTTAAAAATATCACCTGATACTCACAATGTGATTGTTAGTTGGTGGTTTCATTTTTAGGGTGGGGGCAGGCAGGAAATAACTTTTTATGCCTGGAGTTATAGGCTATAAGCTTGCTTTAACTATTGGGGGCTAAAGCCTTGCGTTCAATGTTAGCGTTTCATTCTTGATGATTCTTTGCTTTACAGATTATTAGAATCATGTCAAAGCTGATAAACTATACGGTTTATCTTACAAACCTTTAACTATTCTAAAAAGCATGAAAAAGATTCTTGTTTCCGACAAATTAGCCGACGATGGTATTAACTATTTAAATGAGCAATCTGATATTCAGGTTCATATTCAAGTAGGGATGAATGAAGATGAGCTGTGCGAGATTATTGGTGATTACGATGCCTTGTTAATCCGTAGTGATACTAAAGTGACTAAAAGAGTTTTGCAAGCAGCGACTAACTTAAAAGTTGTGGGGCGTGCGGGTATCGGTGTGGATAATGTGGATATTCCAGCGGCAACTGAGCAGGGCGTGATTGTGATGAATACGCCGGATGCTAATGCAACCACAACGGCTGAACTGGCTATTGCCCACATGTTTTCTTTAAGTCGTAATTTGCCAGAGGCAAGTGCGTCGGTTCGTGCGGGTAAGTGGGAGCGTTCTCAGTTAGTGGGCGCAGAAATTAACCGTAAAACCTTTGCTATTTTAGGCTTTGGTACGATAGGTCGTTTGGCGGCTAAACGTGCGTGTGGTTTGGGCATGCGAGTGATTGCTTATGACCCATTTGTGACACCAGAAATTTTTGAAGAGTGTGGCGCGCAATCAGTTGATTTAGATACCTTGGTTAAAGAAGCTGATTATCTATCATTACATTGTCCTATGATCGAGAAAACACGCGGCATTATCGGTGCTGAGCAGTTGAAGATGATGAAGAAGACGGCGATGTTAATTAACTGTGCCCGTGGTGGTTTGGTTGATGAGGCGGCTTTGTATGATGCACTTAAAAATGGTGAGATCGCTAAAGCAGCATTAGATGTGTATGAACAAGAGCCACCTAAAGATTCGCCTTTGTTTGAATTGGATAATATTACTTTTACACCACATTTAGGTGCCTCAACCCGTGAAGCGCAAGTGGCTGTGAGTGTAGAGATTGCAATTCAAGCGGTAACTTATCTTAAAACAGGTGAGGCGATTAATGCCTTGAACTTGTCGACTAAAATATCTGCAGAAGCCTTGAAAAAATCACGTCCTTTTATGATGCTGGCTAATGTGATGGGTAAAATGCTGGTTGATTTGGCGGGTGAGCCAATTGAAACATTAGAAGTGTCTTTGTTTGGTAAAGCAGCGGATGCAGAAGTAAGACCTGTTTCTGTTGAGGCATTGGTGGGCATTTTAGCTGGACAAATGTCAACGCCGGTTAATAGCGTGAATGCTGAGAATATAGCGAAGAAACAAGGCATTGCTTTAGTTGAGTCTAAAACAGAAGAAACGGAAGGTTATTTGTCGTTGGTTAAATTGTCAGGTATTTGTGCTAATAAAACAGTTTCAGTTGTAGGTACTTTGCTAGGCGACCATCACCCTCGCATTGTTAATGTTAATCAGTTTGAAATTGAAGTGGTGCCAGAAGGTACTTTATTAGTGACTGAGCATAATGATAAGCCGGGTGTTATTTCGGCAATTAGTTCTATTTTGGGTGAATCACTTATCAATATCTCAAGAATGCAGGTGGGTGTGCCAGATAGCAATGATAAAGCGATGGCGGTGATTAGTGTTTCTAGTCCTTTGCCAGCTAATATACTTGAAAAAGTAAGAGATCTGTCTTTTGTTAATTGTGCCATTCAAATTAATTTATGAGTTTTGATATCGTCTGTTTTGATTGTGACAGCACCTTAAGCAAAATTGAGGGTATTGATGAGTTAGGCAGACGTGCAGGTTTGTTTGATGAGTTGGTGGCATTAACTAATGCGGCGATGAATGGTGAGCTTGCTTTGGAAGAGGTTTACGGAAAGCGGCTGGATTTAATTAAGCCAGACCAGGCGGATATGGATGGTTTGGCTCAGCTGTATATTTCTGAAATGGTGGCAGGTGTTGAAGATGTTTTTAGCACCTTGTTAGCAC
>DAOVVZ010000162.1:0-4806 GCA_030636915.1 Methylomarinum sp.
ATAGTGTAGCTGATAAATACGTCCATCTGCATGCCAGCGTTTTTCCTTATCTGCCAGCAACAACATTTGCTCTGCAACTGTAATACCTGTTTCTGCGGCAGCTATTGCTACTGCATTATCTTTAACTGAACTAATAACGGTGGTTTCTCTACGCATGGTTAAGGCAAAACTCCCCGCCATAATGGTCATTAAACTTAACACCCAAATGACGATAACCATCGCTAACCCTGCTTGTTTTTTCCTCATCATTTAAAACCCAGCTTATTAGGAGTCTTCACTGATGCCAGTCTTAATGCAAACACCATTTCAGGCCAATAGCTTTTATCGACTAATTCAATCTTAATTTTAACTAATTCTGGCAAACTGTCTTTTTCTTGCCAGTTATCCCCCCAGACACCGTCTTTGCTATTGTCTTCTTTAGCAAAATAAGCCAATTCAAATGTCTCGACATTCTCCAGTAAAATGACTTCTTCTGATTGCCACTCTTCATTATCTATCGCTGGATAGAATGGCTTAAGTATAACCTTCACAATACCTGGGTCGGTTTTATCAAAAACAACATCAAATAACTGTAGGCCTTTACGGCCTGAACTGGCAGGAAATACCGATACAAACTGTAATTTATCCCGCTCACCTTGAAAAGAAAACTGCCTTTTATCACCCGAGAATTCATCCCATAACGGTTGCACCGAAGGTAAATGTCGCTTAAAAAACTGATAAACCACCGCTTTCTCATTAACCTGGGCAATTTTACTTTCACCTTTATTCCAGCTTTCCGCGCCAATTTTTAAACTACTGAATAACAATACCACCATAATACTGAGTAAGGTCATGGCCAACATGACTTCAATTAAAGTAAAGCCAGTTAATTTACGCTTACAAACCATCATTGTTTTGCTTGGTCCGTACTGTATTTAATTCAATTGAGCGATTATTTTGATTATCCTCGCCCCAATCGACTATCACTTGAACTGCCATTAACTCAGTCATCACGCCTTCTTCAAAAACATCAGGCGGCAATTGACTCACATTAACCTGCCAGTGATATTTCTCATCTTCAATACCGGAGCGTTCACCTTCTGTAAGCGGTGTTTCAATACCTGTTTTTGCTATCAATGACTCGGCAATTTGTGTTGCGACAGTATAGTTTTCTGCAATGACTGCTGTATTAACCCCTGAGGAAAATATTTTTAGCAATATACTTAATGAAATAGCCAAAATACTAAATGCTACCAGTATTTCCAATAGAGAAAAGCCTTGCTGCCTATTCATCACTAATATCAACTTTACCGCTTAACCAATTAACATCGACTCTGTTCATTAATTCACCCCATTCCATAGTCACCCGACCGCCACTGGATGAGCCATCAGGATAAAACCGAATATGAGCTGTTTCTTCATCCTTAAATTCATCTTGAGCAATCACCAGGGTCACTTCAATTTCATCTGAAAAATGGTATGTTTTATCGCGATTACTGAGTTGATAAGTATTCTCTGCTAAGTTAATCGCTACGGCTATTTCTTGATGGGATATTAATGCCTGACCTCTGGCATACCGTAATGCTGAACTCAAGTCTCTCGCCAAGGCTTTTAATTGAGAAGACTGATTTCCAGAAGATATATTGCTTCCTATCACGGTAAACCCTAGCACTATAATCAATAGTACGACCGTTAATTCAATTAAGGTAAACCCACGAACAGCTGCACGCATGTTATTCCCAGCTATTGATATCCTGATCTTCGCCTTCGCCACCCTCTTTGTCATCCGCGCCATAGCTATATAAATCAAACTTGCCATGTTGACCGGGTGAGGCGTAGTGATAATCTGTAAGCCATGGATCTTGAGGGACTTTAGATTTTCGTAAATAAGGCCCATTCCAGCGTTTACTGGTTGCTGGTTTTTCTACCAATGCGCCCAAACCCTGTTCTGTTGTTGGGTATTTACCAACATCTAATTTATACATATCTAATGAGGCCGATAAATCCTCTACTTGCACTCTGGCTGCCTTCGTTTTTGATGCGCCCATATGTTTCATAACCTGCGGACCAACAATACCTGCCAGTAAAGCGATAATGCCCAATACAACCAGTAATTCCAGCAAGGTAAAGCCACTTTCTTGCTTGTTATTAATACCCATTTTTACAACTCCTTAAAACTTAACTTTATATTTAGATCATTATTACGGCCTATAAAGATTCAACCAATCCCTTAAAAAGCCAAGTCATTAACACTTAAAATAGCCAATAGTATGGAAACAATAATACCTGCAATCATCAAGCCTAACGATATAATTAATGCCGGCTCTAACAATGCCAGCATACGCTGAATTGATGTTCTTAATTGCTTGTCATATATGGTTGCAACCCTTAACAACATTTCTTCTAATCGCCCTGTTTCCTCACCCATTTTAATCATTTGTACCGCCAGTTTTGGAAAGCGCTCACTCTCAACCAAAGCATCAGACATACTTTGCCCTTGCTTTAATTGTTCTTCTGCATCTTCCAGTAAGCTTGCAATCACCGTATTAGTTGCTGTTTCTCGCACTATACCTAAAGCCTTTAAGATTGATACCCCGTTACCTAATAAGGTTCCTAAGGTACGAGTTAAATTGGCGGTTTCCATGTGCAAAAGAATATCGCCAAATAAAGGCATTGCTAGAAAACGGCCATCCCATACTTTTTTTCTGACGGGATCAGCCAACTGTGTCTTCATATAACTGCTGGAGATAACCACAAGCAGTGCAATCACCCACCAATAGGCTTGCAAGCCTTCTGCCAGAGCAACAACAATTTGTGTGGGAACGGGTAGTGCTTGCCCTGAGCTTTCAAACATTTCAGTAAATTGAGGCACAACAAAGGTGAGCATGACAAATAATGAAGCTAAAGACATGACCAGCAGAATAGCAGGATAAATCAGTGCCGTAGTGACCGTCTCTTTTAACTCTTGAGATCGTTCCAAATATTCTGCCAGACGGGTTAATACATCCCCTAAATTACCACCCATTTCACCCGCACGTATCATATTTAAATAAAAGCGAGAAAACACACCTGTCTGACTTTCCCAGGCTATCTGCTAAAGATGCGCCGCCTTTTACTTTTTCTAGCACTTGAACAACAAGTTTACTGAGTTTGTCATTATCTTCAGTTAATTGAATTAATACGCTCAGTGACCTGTCCAAAGGCAGACCTGAGTCAAGCAAAGTTGCTAGTTCCCCCGTCAATAATAAAATTTCCTTTTGGGATAGACGTATGACTGACCCAGCAATTTTAATACCCAGAAAAGTTCTTTCACTGGCATTTTCAATTCGAATAGGAATAAAGCCCTGTGCTTGCAGTTCCGCTAGTAACGCTTGTTGATCGGCTGCACTTTTAATGCCCTCCTCTGCTTCACCCTGGCTATTGATTGCTTTATATGAATACAGTGGCATATCAAGATTCCGTTGTTACACGTAGCACTTCTTCCAGGGTAGTAATACCCTGTACCGCTTTTAGAAGTCCATCTTCATAGATTGTTGACATACCATCTAAAATTGCCTGTTTTTGTATAGCACCCGCCTCTTCATGGCTCATAATTTGTTTGCGAATATTATCTGACATAACTAAAAATTCAATAATTGCCTGGCGTCCTTTGTAACCTATACCGCCACAAGCTGAACAGCCGACCGCTTTATATAACTGAATATCATCCTTATCGGTAAACTTTTTTAGATTCATTTCTGCTATGACTGAATCAGGTGCTCTATAAGGGACTTTACAATCAGGGCATAATTTACGCACCAACCTTTGAGCTAAAATACCGTTCACTGTTGAGCTTAAAAGGTATTCTTCCAGGCCCATATCCAGTAGTCGGGTTATTCCGCCAGCCGCATCGTTGGTATGTAAGGTAGAAAGTACCAAATGTCCTGTTAGTGCCGATTGTACGGCTATCTTGGCTGTTTCCAGGTCTCGCATTTCACCAATCATTATGACATCGGGATCTTGTCGAACAATTGATCGTAAAGCGGTTGCAAAGGTTAAACCTATTTGCGGTTTAGCCTGGATTTGATTAACGCCTTCTAGCTGATACTCCACTGGGTCTTCAACGGTGATAATTTTACGTTCTGCAGTATTTAGCTGAGTCAGTGCCGTATATAAGGACGTTGATTTACCACTGCCTGTTGGTCCGGTAATTAAAATGATGCCATGAGGTTTTTTTAATACCTCCATAAATTGCTGAGAATGTTTTCCTGTGAATCCTAAAGCGGCAAAATCTAATACTGTATTTTCTTTATCCAATAAACGGATAACGACACTTTCCCCATACATGGTTGGAATGGTTGAAACCCTTAAATCAAGTTCTTTTCCTAGCATCTGCAGCTTAATTCTGCCATCTTGTGGCAGTCTGCGTTCAGCTATATTTAGCTTAGCCATGATTTTGATACGGGACAAAACAGCCGCAGTTGATGCGACCGGTGGAGCATCAATATCCTGCAATACACCATCAACTCTTAACCGAACTTTAAGGGTCTGCTCAAACGGTTCAATATGAATATCCGATGCTTTCATTTCTATGGCTTTTTGTAAAAACAAATTAACCATTTTGATAACCGGCGCTTCACTAGCCAAATCTTTTAGATGCTCAAGATCTTCACTACCTATTTCACCCGTTTCCAAGTGATCGACCAGCTGATCCATTTGCGATTTGCCATCACCATATTGAATCTCCAGCGCGGCATTAATTTCTGACAATAACCCTATTTGTATCTGAATATTCTTTTCAGTTGCCAATTTTAATGCTTGTACGATGTACTGATCCAGCGGATCCAT
>DAOVVZ010000243.1:0-3959 GCA_030636915.1 Methylomarinum sp.
AATCAAGAATATGACACACTATTTTTGATTAAATTCCTTGCAATTAGCATAAGTTGTTTTTAATCTCCTCATCCTAGCCTTCTCGGCAATAGCTCCTGCGTTGTTCTACTACAAGCCATCCATGGCTTTATGCATTGCTCTCTTGAATAACAAACAAAGAATAGTTCACACAAAGGCACTGAGACACGAAGAAGAGAGGTGCTTTCCTCTGTGTCTCAGTGCCTTTGTGTGAGAATAAAACAAAAACCATAATCAACTAATTTTTGTTACTTAATGATTGGTGGTCGTGGAACGGCCTGATTCGCTACTTATCCTCATCCATGTGGGCATTCCTTCGGAGAGGGCTTATAGAGCAACTTTCTAGGTGTAGAAAAGTATTACCTTTGCCTAACCCGTAAAAAACTAGCAAATCGAGGAATGCCTTTTCTAGTCATTCCATAATACTTATAAGTCACAACAGAGCCTATCTCAGGTGGTTGCTGACGCTGTTGTAAATTAAAACCACTACCGATTTTAAAGCGTACCCCATTAGGCATCTCCACTAATAACGCCCCTAATAATCCATTAAATTTCCCCTTACCTTCATAGTGAGCAATCACCACGGCCTCGGCATCATAAAAAAGTTTTACTTTTAACAAATCAGAATTACGCCCAGAGTGGTAAAGCGCATCAGCATGGTGAAGCATTAACCCCTCGCCACCGGCATTAACCACTTGATCTAAAGTTTCAAATAATTCTGCTTTATCGGTTAATCTAAACTGCTCAACTAATTGTAGAAAAGGGCTATTAGAATGCTTAACCAATGTTTGCAGAGTTTTTAATCGCTGGTTAAAAATAGACTTTGACTGGGGCAGGTCAAACACAAAATATCGTACTGTTTTCCATTCACTATCAATTGGCTGTTTCTTTTTAACAATACTGACTAATTGTTGAAACTGCGCTCTACCTAACCAAAGCTCACCATCTAAGGCTTGATCAGGGAAATCCTGAGTAAACCAAGTTGGGGCAGGGTAAATATTGCCTTGTCTGGAAACCAGTTGCTGGCCATTCCAATAAGCTCTTACACCATCCAGTTTTTCACTCACCCAATATTGGCTGATATCTTCGTCGCCTCTATAGGTCTTAGCAAGGGTTAAGGCAGGTTGATCTGCGCAACTGGAAGAATAGTTGAATATTAATAATAAAAATAGACTGATAATTTTCATTGATTAAATTAATGTATTTTATGTATAAGCCATCTTAACCATTTTAAATTTCTGATCCTGTCAAGATTATCGACAAGCGTCTCCTGAAGGTGGATTGGAATATAAAGATTCTAAAATAGTTAAATCTGAAATATCAACAAAACCATCAGCTGTTAAATCAAATGATTCATCAAGGTTATTACCTGCGCGCATTACTGAAAATATTAAGCTCCAGTCAGATAAATCTATACAGCCATCAAAATTAAAATCACCTTCTATTTGAGCGATACTGGTTTTTAAATTTACTTTTGTGTGAGAAAGGTCGATAGCTGTCGAGCTTAATAAATCAGCCTGAAACACAAGTTGGCCTTCCGGGTTATTTTGGGGCATAACATAAATAATGACATCCCTAGATTCACCTACTGCAACGGATTCTAAACGACAGCTTACTTCTTCGGTATCGATATCTATACAGCCATCAATACCTAAAAAATTGACATGTTTGGGGAGCTGAGTGGCTCTAATACGGACATTTTGCAAATTAATACGGCTAAAGTTAATTAATTTAAAATGGTATTCAAAGGCAACACCAGCAGTAATACTACTGGTAGAAGACTCTAAGTCGAAGAAAATAGTGTCTGTATTTTCTTCGGCTTGCTCAAAAACGAGGTCTGCCTGTATCAGGCCGCAACCTGTTGACCAGTCAAATTGAGTGGTATTGCCACAGGGCTGTTTAGTGATGACAGGCTGATTTTGCAAGTCCTGGCTGGGGTCCCGTAAATCAAGACTGCCTTTCATCATTGCTTGTTTTATATCGCTGGGTGTCAAATGGGGAAAAGCTTCTAATAATAATGCGGCCATTGCGGCTGCATGGGGTGCTGCAGCAGACGTACCGGAAAAATTGGGTAACTGGTTGCCATCAGTATCAGTTTCTTCTATATCACCTAAGGGGAAAAAAGTAGTGTCAGATCCATCAGGTGCAACAATCTCGGGTTTGTTGCGAAATTCTTTAACGGCTAGACGATTTCCCAAATTATCAAATAAAATAGGTGTGCCTCCCGCAGATGAAAAATCCTCAATTAAACTGTTTTCTATATTAGTCCGAAACCAGGGTGTTTGCTGATAGTTGATGGCACCAACAGCAATAGCCCCCGCTGCGTTAGGATGGCCAAAGATAGTGCTACTACTGGTTGAGAACTCTTCAATTTGGGCTGCTGCAAGCTCTTCTCCGTCAGGAAATAATAGAACTTTTCCATTTTCTTGCAGCGATGCGGTAAAACCATCAGGCACATACCAGATGGGAATGCCCGTATTTAAACCAATTTGATATATATTATCGGCATATTCAATGCTTGCACCACCATTGCCATCAAGGTTAAAGGTAATGTCAGTAAGAAATTGTTGAGCAGGTAGTAGTTGGTATTTTTGTATTGAATTTACAAATAAGGCAACGACACCTTCCCCCGATTCCATCAAATCATTATTAAGAAAGAAAAACTGAGTCCCATCAACATTTAATACTTTTAATTGTGCTGGCCGAGCCCCTTCTGAAGCAATAGGCGTAAATACAATATATTTTAAATGTTTTGGTATAGGTCCTGCCCGGTGACTAATATACAAGTGAAAAGTTGTTTCGAAACCGTCTTCAGCGGGTGACTGATAAGATAAAAATTCAACAGGATCATGGCCTATATTACTGTTCTCGCTTGATCTAACGACTCTTTTTAAACTGGAATCAAGCAAAAACATGTCCAGATCCGTTTTAGCCCCTTGTCCGCCTGAAATTTCAGAGGGATCATCCCATTGCAAACTGATTTTAATAGATCTTCCTGGTGGAACGGTTATTTTCTGGTAAAAACGTGAACTATCATCACCGGCGGCTATGCCAAAATCATGAGCGCTATCATTGGATAATGGTTCTGTACCTAAGACAAAATCATTTTCATAAGACATGCGTGCTGAATTGCCAGCGGCAGAAAAATAACTCACGCCTGATGCGGTTACTTCATTAACCGCTTGCGCAATCGGACCTTCCTGAAACATTGGCATTGTTAGCCAGCCAATATCATCCACAATAATTTGCGCCCCTGCTTCTGCCAATTGCACGATGCCTTGCGCAAAATCTGTAGGACTTACAACGGCGGTATAAAATATTAACTTTGCTTCTGGGGCAATATCATGAATAAGTTGCATCATGGCTCTTCCTTCATCTGTCAACCCTTCGTTACAAACCGGATATTCCTTTAGTATTTGTACGTCATTGGGTAAGTCGCCAGTGGCAACATCATTTTCGGCAGTACCCAAACAATTATAGCTATCAGATAACACGCCAATCGACACGCCTTTTCCACTAACGTTATATTGTTTACGCACTACATCTGTGAACATAGCAGGACCTGCACTGTTAAATACAAAACCGGATGAGCTTGATCTTCTGGTTGGATTTTCTCTAGTTCGTGCCTGAGTAGAGGTGGCCCAGCTAACCTGTGTAATCTGTTCAAGACTACTTAATTGAGAAATGGGTAAAGCACCAGATAATCGTTGTTTATATTGACTGAAATGAACCATGCCTATTTTTTCCAGCCGTGTTTTAAGTGATTCAATGTCACCTTTAATGGTCATATCAACAACGACATAATCACCAATGACATGTGCTGCCGAATTGCGGGTATTTAAGGGTGTGGCTAATTGTTGATGTGCAATAAAATCAGAATGTAATTGATGTAGCTGACTACTTAATTCGGCATTGGCAAGATTTAGCTGGCTTGAGAGAAA
>DAOVVZ010000073.1:0-6495 GCA_030636915.1 Methylomarinum sp.
ACTGTCCGAAGTATTGTAATATGGTACTTCAGAAGATTATCAAAGGTAAATAGCTTATGGCTATCTATGATGAGGACAATAACCGACTCACTATAAAGCTCGTTTACTACGGACCTGCAATGAGTGGAAAAACCACCAATTTAATGCGTTTGCATGACGCGTTAAATACCGATTTAAAAGGGGAGATCATGATGATGGAAACTACTAATGATAGAACTCTTTTTTTTGATTTATTACCCTTAGGTTTTACTACTTCATCTGGATTATTAGTTAAATTTAAAGTCTATACTGTACCAGGACAAGTCGTTCATGATAGTACAAGAAAAGCTGTTTTATCGCGTTCAGATGGTGTTGTCTTTGTGGCTGATTCACAATTGTCCCAGGGTATTAATAATGGACAATCATTTGAGAATTTAGAGGCGAATGCTGGCCGCGTAGGTATAGACTTTGATCGTCTACCATTAGTTATACAATATAATAAACGCGATTTATCAAATATTATTAGCGAAACAGAAGTACAAAAGCGCTGGCAGCAAGCGCCTTGGCCGGTGACATTTAGTAATGCTTTAACAGGCTTAGGGGTTATAGAAACATTAAAAGCCTTATTAAAACAAGTCTATGATGAACTCAATACCGAGTTCAATTTTTTAGAGCAACATAAACTAACGCAGCAAGAATTTATTAGGCAATTAATCGGTAATGATGCTATTCATTAATAATAGGATTCTTAATGTCAATTGAAGCAGATTTATCATTTGATCATGAATTTACCTTACAAGAATTACTAACTGGAGTGAATGTTGAAAAATTATTGCAGGCATTAAGAATTAACTTAAATTCTCCAGTAGTACGCATTTTAAATGTTAAAAACGAATGTTTGTTTGCTACTGAGTTAACTGACACAGAACAAGTAAACCCCAGTAATAAAACACCGCTTTATGGTGAGTTAGAGCCTATTGGCTTTTTAGAGGCTCATTCTTCGCCTGAGATATTACAATCAGCAGCACAATTGATCCAACTTATTTTATACAGTAACTCTCGTTACTTGATGGCCTCAGACATTCATATTCAGACTCAACAAGATGATTATGAAGAGCTACAACGCCAACATGCCACATTAGAAATATCAAAAACAAAATATAAACAGTTAGCAAAATCACTGGATTTACGGGTTAAGCAACAAGTCAAAACGATAGAAACAGCACAACTCAAACTATACGAGAGTGAGAAGCTGGCCTCTGTTGGTCGTTTAGCAGCAGGTATAGCGCATGAAATTAATAACCCTATTGGTTTTATCCGCAGTAATTTGACTAGTGCTCAGACCTATATTGGTTCCTTAATTAAATTAGATGAGGCATTTAAGGCGAAAGCATCTACAAGCTATTTGCAGCAAATTTGGAAAGAAGAGAATTTAGATTTTATGCAGGAAGACTTAACTGACATCCTTAATGAGAGCATTGATGGTGTGGATAGAGTGGCTGTAATTGTTAAAGACTTAAAAAGCTTTTCCAGAATAAATGATGTTGATGAAGAAGATGCAGATATTAATGAAATAATTCGTCAAACCTATCATGTCACAAAGTCCCAGTTACAAGACAAGCTTGAAGTTATATTAGATTTAGGAGTAATACCTGCCATATTTTGTCACCCTGCTGAATTAGGTCAAGTTTTCCTCAACCTACTTTTAAATGCGGCAGATGCTGTCCATGATAAAGGTAAAGTTCGGATTAAAACGCGAATCCGCGAAGCTAAGATATATATTGAAATTAGAGACACCGGTTGTGGCATTTCTGAATCAGACTTACCTCATATCTTTGATCCTTTTTTTACCACTAAAGATGTGGGGCAAGGTATTGGTTTAGGTTTAACAGTCTGCTTAAATATTATTAAGGCACACGAAGGAAGCTTAACAGTTATCAGTAAACCTGAAAAAGGTACTATAGTGACTATTATGTTACCTATACGACATGAAAATGGTTAAAGAATGTTGATACTAAAAAGTGAGAGGATTTATGTCTCGTTATAGTGGTCTTTTTACGGGAGATAACGTTGACGAAGCAATAGAAAAGGAAAACAATAATTTTATTTATCGTATTTTATTGGTCGATGATGAGCCTAATGTTTTATCTTCACTGCGGCGTGTTTTTCGACGCGAGAATTATCAAATTGAAACGGCAATGAGTGGTAAAGAAGCATTACAGCTATTAGCAAAAGATGATTTTCAGCTAATGATTTCTGATTTTAAAATGCCTCATATGGACGGTGCGGACTTGTTAAAGCAAGTAAAAAGCTTATACCCTGAAATTATTCGTATCATGTTAACTGGTTATGCTGATACAGATGCCGTAATGGGAGCAATTAACGAAGGTGCTGTTTATAAGTTTATTCTTAAACCTTGGAATGATGATGATTTGCGGGTCACTGTTGGCCTTGCCCTAGAGCAATACGATCTACTCAAGAAAAACAAAAAACTACAAAATGAAAATAAACATCAGAATAAACAGTTAAAAAAACTAAGTAAATTAAGTAACAGTGATAACGGCCAACTGGCAATTATGCTCAATAAAAAACAGTTGCTTAATGATGGTCAATTGCAGGCTATATTTAAACTTAAACAAAACACCAGCACACCTGTTGTTAAACTTATTTTAGATAAACAATGGGTTAGTGAAAAAGAAATGCGCAAAATTTTGCGTAAAGAACTTTTTGTAGAAGAGGTTTCATTAGCTGAATTTCAAATCAAACAAGAAGTATTAGATTTACTGCCTCGTTCAATTTGTGAGCAACAATGGACTTTACCCTTAAAAATTGAAAACAACATGTTACTTCTTGTAACAGCTGACCCGATGAATATGGGATTACAAGCCGACATTCGGTTTTTTACAGGCTTTAATTTACAAGTTGTAATGGCTGATCTCGCTTCGATTGAGAAAAAAATTACTGAAGTATATGGTGAAACACCTAACTTTGGTGAGATGGAAAGCATCGTATCCACTGAAGACCCTTTTGAAACGATAGAAGTAATTATTGATGAAAAGGATGACCTTTCCCTGGAACAGTTACTCCGTGAAACTGAAGATCCACCGGCCATACGCTTAGTAAATGCCATTATTATTGAAGCCGTCAGGCTAGGAGCTAGTGATATACATATTCAACCTCGCATTAAGAGCATCGTGGTTCGATATCGAATAGATGGCATATTACAGGATGAAATGTTCATACCTAATCATTACTTAAACCCTTTAGTTTCACGCATAAAAGTAATGGCTGAAATGGATATTTCAGAACGCCGGCGTCCACAAGATGGGCGAATTACAGTAAAAACACCGATGCGTATTATTGATCTTCGTATTTCATCTTTACCCATGATTAATGGCGAAAAAGTAGTGATGCGTATTCTGGATCGTAATGCCTCACTTAAAAGCCTTGATATGCTCGGTTTTAATGAAATTAATTTAAAGAAAGTCTCCCGCCTGGTTAGCAAACCACAAGGTATCATTTTATCAACTGGTCCTACCGGAAGTGGCAAAACAACGACTCTCTATTCCTTACTACAGCATGGTATCACCACAGAAAAAAATTATGTCACTATTGAAGAACCTGTTGAATATTATATGGATGCAGCGGGACAGGTAAATATCAATGCTAAAATAGATTTAACCTTTCCAGTGGTACTACGCGCTATTTTAAGGCAAGACCCAGATGTTATTTTATTGGGTGAAATTCGTGATCTTGAAACCGCCGAAGTCGCCTTTCAAGCCGCTTTAACAGGTCACCTTGTTTTTTCTACCTTACATACAAACTCTAGTATTGCCACCATTGCACGCCTTTTGGATTTAGGTCTAAAACCGTACATTATAGCCAGCAGTCTAGAAGGCATTATCTCACAGCGTTTAGCCAGAAGAATTTGTCAGCATTGTAAGCAGGAAGAAAAAGTAAATCCCGATGTTATACAGCAACTAGGACCACTTTTTACGCGTAGCAACATAATTATGTACAAAGGGCTTGGTTGTGAAAAATGTAGAAATATGGGATTTCAAGGCCGCGTTAGTTTATATGAAATACTCATTCCAGACGAAGAGATGAGAGACCTTATCTCAGAACAGGCAAATCAAAGAGACATAAAACAATGTGCGATAAAAAGCGGTTATAAAAGCTTATTGGAAGATGCCTTAGAAAAGGTCACTTTAGGATTAACAACCTGTGATGAGGTTCTACGTATTTTGGGACCACAGGATTTTAGTCATTAAAAGTCTTGCCAGCTTTGGCTGATTAGGTATGGTGTTATTTTTGCAGCCAAATATAGAAGTTAAGCATTGACGACAGATTGAAATTCTGGGTTTAAATGAGACATATTTGGTATAAACGTTCCGATAAACGAAGCAATTACATCTTTAAACAAATTCCGCTGTACGCTATAGCACACTTAATCACCTCTGCAAAGCTTGGTTTTTGTAGATAAACGAACCCACAAATCGCAGCAAAAACATGGTTCTTTATGGCACTTTTACTGCGAACTTTAAATCGCTCGACATTGCATACCTGCTTTATTGCACGGTGATATTGCTCAATCTGTCAATGCCTATCATGCTGTTCAGTAAAAGTTTTATTGTCAAAATCGACTGTTTTCTCTTTGTCAGGTAGTGAGCTTATATAATGGCGAACTTGGTCTTTCAAGGTCGTCCGAAATCATTTCACATGCCCAAAATTTTTGAGCCAAACCATTAAACCGTCTTCTGGAATTTCCAGTTGCTTAACTTGAACCCACGAACCTTTTTCAACGGAGACTAAACGGTTACTTTCCAATGCAAAAAGTAATCCTATTTGATGATTTCTTATCACAAAAGGTTACTCACACAACTGTACCAGTTATCTCCAGTTATAAAGGCTGGCTCAAGCCCCCAGGCTAATACTTCAGTCAGCATCTCCTGAAAATAGTCGTTTTTTGTTTTGCCTTCTGCTTTGTCAACCACCCGAAAGTTAACAGGTTGGTGTTTCCCTTAGATATCGGTGTAATACAAGGTAACAAGGTTGATTCCTTTAACAGACCGATGATGTTTACCTGACCAAAAATAACTCACTAGCGCCATATACTGACTATAAGGTTTATCGAGCACACTATCGTCTACACTCAAGGTTCCACCCTTTAGATTCAACGTGGGACTGGCTTCATCATATAAATCACGTCCGCTATACATTTCTCGATTCAGAAAGCGGTTGACGCTATCATGCGTAGTGACATTACCTCTCCTAATCGGCAACAACTTGTCTGTTTTGGCTCGCTTAATAAAAAGCCTATATACATCGGTAAGGTGCAATGAGCTGTTGATGGGCGTGTTATTTCTCTTATCAAGGCTTGGCCCTCCAGTGGCTTTAGTTTTTTTTTAAATTCATAGTTTAGCATTGCCTGTCAATGCGTAACTTCTAAATATACTCAAATACGCTGAGTAGTTACACCATTTCAACTTGAGTGTTGTTTTATATAGGGTGGCGAAATCTTGCCATTCTCTTTTTAATAAACCGATTTGATCGGTTTATTCTGTTTCAATGTGAGATATAAGTCATGAAAACAGTCATGTCATGATAAATCATTGTCATGGAGCTTTATGTGATTTCATTCTTGATTTCTTGTTGTTTATATAGTATTGATTTTAAAGTCATAATTTAATACGGCATAAGATGTGCTTTTTATTTCGTAAGAAGATAATTGGGTGGTAATTATGGCTATTAATTTTGACAGTGCATTAGGGATTCATCCTCAGGCTTTAGCTTTACGTGAGAGACGCAGTGAAGTACTTGCTTCTAATTTGGCAAATGCTGATACACCAGGCTATAAAGCACGAGATTTAGATTTCCAATCGGTTTTGAAGCAATCATTGCCTACATCTACGGTGATGGAGAAAACGCAACAAGGCCATTTTTCACCTAATGATAGATTGCTGGGGGCGGCAATGATGTTCCGCAATCCTCAGCAGGCATCATTAGATGGAAACACCGTGGAGTCGCACATAGAGCAAGCTAAATATTCTGAAAATGCTGTGCAATATCAAGCGAGTTTACGGTTTATTAATGGCAAGTTTTCTGGGCTAATGACCGCACTAAGAGGAGAATAAGAATGAATATTTTTGATATTGCCGGTAGCGGCATGAACGCGCAATCATTAAGACTTAATCTGGTTGCCAGTAACATATCCAATGCAAATAGTGTCAGCAGCAGTATTGATGAAGTGTATAAATCCAGGCAGCCAGTATTTGCGGCAGACTTTAAAAGTATTATGGATAAAAACAATGCGGCAAGCAAAGTGAATGTTAAGGGAGTTGTCGAGAGTCAGGCACCGGCGGTGATGGAGTACGCACCAAATCATCCTATGGCTGATGATAAGGGTTATATCTTTAAGCCTAATGTTAATACGGTTGAAGAAATGGCAAATATGATGTCGGCTTCACGGTCATATCAAAATAATGTTGAAGTATTAAATACAGCAAAAGAGATGAT
>DAOVVZ010000132.1:0-5196 GCA_030636915.1 Methylomarinum sp.
AAATAATGGCTAAAAGTGATATTGTTACTGTAAGAGATAACGCCTCCAAACAGTATTTAAAATCACTTAATATCAACAAAGAAATAATTGTTCTTCCTGATCCAACTCTGGGGGGCGAAACTGAACTAACTGATTTAAATTTTTTACATAGTAAAGATAAATCGATATTAAATAATTCCGATCATTTGAAAATTGCATTAGGCTTGCGCAGCTTAGGTTTTTTACAAGATAAAGGGAAAAAAGTTTATGGGGATATCATAAACTTTATAAATAACAACCCTAACTATTCGTATGTTTTTGTTCCTCAATCAACATACTTTGAAGATAACGATATTGAATTAGCAAAAGAAATATCTAAAAGTATCGACAATAAAATTCAAGTGAAAATAATAGAAAGCAGATACACACCAAAAGAGTTAATTCATATATATTCCTCATGTGATATAACGATAGCAATTAGATTACATAGTGCCGTATTCAGTCAAATAGCAGGGACACCAGCTATTGCGATTAACTACCTCCCAAAAGTTAAAGCCTACATGAAAGATTTTGGTACATTAAATCAAACAATAAATATTAATGAGTTATCTGCTCAGGAATTGACTGCAAAAGTATCTGAATTAAAAAACAATGAATTCATTAATAGCTTGTTAATAAATAAAAAAGCAGAGAAAAAGGTAGAAGTAGAGAAATATTCAAAATTAGCTTTATCATTATTGGTAAAGGAAATTGATTAAATAGTAAATGTATTAAACCTTTTTATAAAAAAGTTAATACGGCCAAACGGATATAACAGAAAGCATGCTTATACCGTTTTTCAACAGCAATCAAATAAGAGCCCACCAAGGTTAATAAACTTATTGGCGAAAGGAAAAATCAAAATTGAAAACTATTTTATTGTTGGGGGCAGGTATTGAACAAACCCTCGCCATTGATGAAGCCAAAAGACTTGGTTATAAAGTTATTGCCTGCGATCAAAACCCAAATGCTAAAGGATTGAAGATCGCAGACATAGGGGTTGTTTGCGACATTAATGATGTCAAACAACTATGTATTCTTGGACGGAAATATAACATTAACGGTGTTTTTTGCCATGGTGTAGAAATACCAGAAGTTGCAGCAAAAATTTCTACAGCGCTAAACCTTCCGGGAATTACTCCCGAGGTAGCTCATAGAGCTACCAATAAAATTACTCGACTTGAATGGTTTAAATCCCATAATATTCCTGTTGCAGATTTCCACATAGCCCGCAATGAAGGAGATATAAAAAATTTACAGGATAAAATAAAATTTCCTGTGATTTTAAAACCTATTGATTCCTCCGGCGCCAGAGGAGTTCAAGTTGTCGATAAAAAAGAACAATTAATACCTGCTTATAACGAGGCTAATACTTATTCAAAATCCCAAACAATTTTACTTGAATCATTCCTACACGGGAATCATGTAAGTACCGAATCAATTATTTATAACGGTAAAATTATCACTTTCGCTTTTGCTGATCGAAACTATGAACTTAATGCAGAATTCCACCCCTATTTTATAGAAGATGGAATCAACTATCCTAGCAAACTATCCCAACAGCAGAGGCAAAATATTTTAGAATTAGTAGAAAGAACTATTAAAAAACTTGGTATTACTATGGGAGCTGCAAAAGGTGATATTGTCATTGATGGTGATCAACCTAAGATTATAGAAATGGCGGCTAGGACTTCTGGTGGCTGGTTTGGCGCTGGCAGTATACCTATTGCTACGGGTACAAATATGCTTCGCCCTCTATTACAAATGGCTGTCGGTGATAAGCCCGATTTATCAGTATTAAGGCCGATAAGAAATGATTTTTGTGCACAACGATATTGGATTCCCAGGCAGACTGGAAAAATAAAATCCGTAACTGGATTGAATGAAATAGCGACAATGCCAGGCGTTAAAATGTTTGAAAGTTTTTTCCCACCTTCCGGCACAGAAGTCCATAAAGCAACAAATCACGCAGAACGATTCGCTCAAGTAATTTGCACGGGTTCTTCCTTAAAAGATGCGATTCAAAATTGTAAGAATGCGATTAACTCCATTCAAGTAGAAATAAATTGATAATGGATCAAATATGACAAAACCGAATGTTATTATAATTGGCAATGGTCACTATGCGACAGGCTTAACATCTATCTCAGAAAAAAAAGTAACCGATAAAGATCGAGGCATTTTATTACCATCAGCTTTATTTATGCAGAAAAACAACCTGATAAATGAAATCTCCATTTGTGGTAGAAGCTCAAAAAAAGTAGCCAGCCTAAAGAAAAACTTGGATTATTTTAATCAAGAGTTCGGCTGGTCCAGCAACGTTACTTTCTATCCAAAAACTTCAGTTGAATTTGATGACAAGGCATATCTTACAGCCTTAAAAGAGGTATCTAAACCAGCTGTCGCCTTAATTGCAATTCCCGATAATCTACATCGGGATGTAATGCTTAGCTGCATAAAATATGATGTTCCATTTTTAATCGTCAAGCCAGCTGTAACTAGTTTAGAAGATTTTTATATTGTTCAAGAGGAAATTAATAAAAAAAACTTACTAGGGGTGGTTGATTATCATAAAGTTTTTGATGAAGCCAACCTCGTTCTTAAAGATGAATATAATAAAGGTACTTACGGTAAATTAAATCATGTCAGTAGTTTAATGTCTCAAAAAAGAGATATGCTTGATATTTATTCTCGCTGGCTAACTTCTTCTAATTTAAATATTAATCATTACCTAGGCTCCCATTACATTCACCTTATAACTTTCATAGCAGATTTCACCCCAATTGATGTTAGAGCAACGGCACAATACAACTATGTTGCCAATAAAATGAATAAAAATATTGCAGACTTAATCCAAACACACATTCGCTGGCGTGATGAAACTGGACATATATTTAGTAGTTATCATGTTTCTGGGTGGACGGATCCATCTGAAACCGAAGGAATGACCTACCAAGAACTCTATTTTTTAACTGAAAATGGTCATGTTAGTTCAGATCAAAGAAACAGAGGCTATAAAACTGTACTGTCAGGAAAAGGCAGTCAAGTTTCCAATCCCTATTTTTTTGGGTTTACAAAAGATGTTTTCGGTCTTCCAAGTTTAGATACAAAATATGGATTCAAAAGTATTGAAAATTTTATAAAAGCAGCAATTGATGTCATTGACGACAATAAAAAAGCATCTGATTATGACCAAACTTTACCAACATTTTCTCAATCAGAAAAAGTAACTGCGATATTAGCAGCCTCAGACTTAAGTTTAGAAAATGATTCTTGTATTGTTTCATTAGAAAAAGTTTCAAATAAATTTAAATTGGTAAAACGATGAATTGAAATCAATAATTGACAATAATAGCAATTTCGTTGATTAGATGAGCTGTTTAAGCGTAGGAAAAACGGATGAAAGCAACGTATTATTGCAGTAACTAGTTGCTCTAATGACAAAATCAATAACAAAGACTAAAACTAAAACGTGGTTTTATGTCTAGCAAACATCCATTTTAACCAGTATAAATGATTAGCTAGAGCTGCATTAAAAATATAAATACGTTTGCCATTCCCAAATATTACGAAGTGAAAAAATGATTCAATTTTATAAAATCTATCATGGCAACTTAGCATTCTCAGCAGTAGAGGAAGAAAGTATTCCTGAAGTTATTGATAAATGCTATTTCCCTCTTTTAGCATTTATTGAAAACAGCAAAACGCCAACAGGCTTAGAGCTAAGCGCTTATAGTTTAGAAAAAATTGCCTTATATCGCCCTCACTGGATAACTAAATTCAAAGCACTGCACGATAAAAATCTCATTGAACTTATCGGCAGTGGTTATATGCAAATCATCGGCCCGTTAGTGCCTTGCGAAGTTAACATTAATAACCAGAAAGTGGGGTTACAAGTTTATCAAGAGATATTGGATATCACGCCGACCCTTGCTTATGTTAATGAGCAGGTATTTTCAAAGTCTATGGTTGATATCTATTATGAAGCTGGCTACAAAGGCATTGTGATGGAATGGAATAATGCTTTTAGTAAACATAATGAGTGGCATAAAAGCTATGCATTCACCCCTGTTATAACAAAAGGGATCAATCATAAACTTCCGCTTTTATGGACAGACAGCATCATATTTCAAAAATTTCAGCGCCTGATACATAACGAAATTATTAGTGAAGATTATGTAACGCAAATTGAGCAGTACATAACACAAGGATATCAAGCCTTACCAATCTATACGTCTGATTTGGAAGTATTTAACTACCGTCCTGGCCGTTTTGAAATGGAGGCGATTATTGAGCATGATGAATGGAAAGTAATAGGTGAAACAATAGTAAAGTTAAATGATATAGGTTCATTTTCATTGCCATCAAATATTATTACAAGTAGTTTGCAAAAAGATATGCTCCTTACTTTGGCTACGAGTGATACTCCAGTGATTGTGAAAAAACAAGAAAAATATTCGCTAAGTCGATGGGCTGCATGTGGAAGAGGGGCTGCGTATATTAATGCGTTATGCTTTAATTATTTTATGGCGATTAGGTTTTCCGAGAAAACGGCTGAGTGGAAAAATCTTTTACAGTATTGGGGCAGTGACTACCGAACTCATATAACTCATAAAAAATGGCAGCAAGCTATGGATTTTTTAATGCCGTTTACCGCTTTAGAGGCTGAGGTTAATAAAAATGTTAAGACTACGAGTACTAACTTCTCTATCAAAAAGGAACAGCATCAAGTAACTATTCAAAAAGAGGGAGCTTGTTTTACTTTTTTAACGTTAAAAGGACTTTGCTTGGAGGCAGTGCATGTTAATGGAAAATCTCTTCCTATTGGAACTGTTAGACATGGTGACCTTGATTATATTCAGCACGGCGCTGACTATTATACCGGTGCGACAGTGATAGATTCTGCTAATGAAGGACGAATTACCGATTTATCTAGGGTGGAAGATTATCAAATTTCTGAAGTGGATAATAAAATAACAATCAGTGCGGTTATTTCTTTGAAAAATATAGGAAAAATAGATAAGTCATGGTCTATTGATTTACAAAATAAACAGCTTATTTATGACGCAAAAATTACTTTATTTAGTTTTATTGCAGGCTCTATTCGTACAGGCACAGTTACGTTATCTGGAAAGAAAATAAACAAAAAGTTTTGGTATGAATGCAAAAATGGCGGGA
>DAOVVZ010000365.1:0-3052 GCA_030636915.1 Methylomarinum sp.
CCCCGCACATCACCAAGACTTAAATATTTGTTTGAAAGTGAATATCAGGGCTGAAGCAGCAAAATCAGTGGTGACATTAGCTGAACTGCCGGAGTTAATAAAACAAGTGGATGCTTTACCGAATATTCGTTTGCGTGGGGTGATGGCGATTCCTGAACCAGAAATGGATTATGAACGCCAGTGTGAGCCTTTTCGACAGCTATATCAAACGGTTAAGCAGTTTGATATAGCGGGTTTAGATACCTTTTCTTTCGGAATGACTGGCGACTTAAAGGCGGCTATTGCAGAAGGTTCGACCATAGTACGGATAGGTACTGCATTGTTTGGAGCAAGGTCGTATCAATAAAATGACTGATAAGCTGTTGAGAAAGTAACAGCTTAATACCCATTGCCAGTAATAACAGGGCAATAAATGGACGCAAAATTCTATCAGGCAGTTTTTTTCCGATTAAGCTGCCTACATAAATAGCGGGCACACCGCCGATCAGCAGTCCAAGAAGTAAGTTGAAATCAATGCTGCCGAAATGTAAATGGCCTAGTCCTGCTATGGCGGTTAAAGGCACTGCATGTGCAATGTCGGTTCCAACAATGGCGATGGTTGGTTTTCGCGGATATAACAAAAACAGGATTGCTGAGCCGATTGCCCCTGCGCCCACAGAAGAAAGTGTCACCACACAGCCTAGTAATACTCCAGAAAGTACAGTGATTTGAGGTCTGTACTCTTTTATAAAGTTAACAACAAGGCTTTCTGGATGGTTAGTGTTGATAAAAGATAGTAAGCGATTTTTTATCACTATAATAAACGCCGTTAAAATCAGCATCGTAGCCAACGTTAAAATGATGATGTCATCATAGTTAAAGCCGGTGGATTTTAGGTGTTCAAGAATTGAAATAGTGATGATTGAGCTGGGAATACTGCCACTGCCGAGTAGTAAAACAATTTTCCAGTCGACCGTATTATTTCTATGGTGAAAAAACACCCCGCTACATTTTGTTAAGGCGGCATAGAGCAGGTCTGTACCCACAGCAATGGTGGGGGGAATACCAAAGCCCAAGACTAAAATAGGTGTCATTAATGAGCCTCCACCGACACCGGTTAACCCAATAATTAAGCCAACCAAAGCACCCGCTGCAATATGAAATAGTTCCACAGTTAATATGTTATGTTAATGAAAAGTGGGGCAAATATAGCGGAATCTCTATATATTTAAAAGTGATTTAAAGATATAGTGTTATTCCACAAAGAGATAATATGGTCAAGAAATGAAGCTACAACAGTTGCGTTACTTGTTAGAAATAGAAACTCAGCAGCTTAATATCTCTAGAGCAGCAACAGTGTTATGTACATCACAGTCTGGTATTAGTAAACAAATTAGTATGTTAGAACATGAGTTGGGGGTTGATTTATTAGAAAGGAATGGCCGAAAGTTGGTTGCGATTACACCAGCAGGTGTAAAAGTGCTTAAGCTAGCCAAGGATGTATTAAGTAAGGTTGACGATATAAAACAGACGGCAGAAGAGTTTACTGGCAAACAAAAATCTATAGTCATCGCAACAACGCATACACAAGCACGCTATGTATTACCTGTTATTGTTGAGCGGTTTTTATCTTTAAATCCTGATATTAATCTTAATATTCAACAAGGTACGCCAGAACAAGTGGCAATGTTATTAGAGCAGGGTGATGTGGATATTGCCATTGCGACGGAGGTTTTGGCAAGCAGAGATACTTTGGTTGCTTTACCTTGTTACCAATGGAGTCGAAGCATTATTACCAAGAAATCACACCCTTTGGCAGTGAAGACAATAGTGACATTGGAGGATATTGTTCAGTACCCGATTATTACCTATGTACAAGGCTTTACAGGAAGATATAAACAAGATGAGACATTTAACACTCATCACTTACAGCCAAATATAGTCTTAACAGCGGTGGATGCAGATGTGATTAAAACCTATGTCAGGCTAGGTTTGGGGATAGGGATTATTGCTGATATGGCTTTTAATAAAGAACAGGATAGTGATTTACTCGCGCTGAATGTGGAGCATTTGTTTGGCATTAGTACCAGTCAGATAGCGATAAAGAAAGACAAATATATCAAACCTTATGTTTATCCTTTTATAGAGATGTTTGCACCGCATTTAACGCAATGGTTAATTAGGCAGGCTATTGATTGTGCTGATTTGCAAGAAAGGCAGCAATTGTTCGCCGATGTTGCTATACCGATGTGGCCTTCGGTTTGATAATTTAATGGTAGAGGAAAGTCATTGGGAATAAACAGGGAATCAAAGGGAGCAGGCTTGATTGTAGGTGATATGAATCATTTTAATAAGACTGCGTTAGCTGGGCCCGCTAGCTTTTGGATAGCTGAGATAATTAAAGGGTTTTTTCTAAATGCGCGATAGAATGATTATCACAATTACTGATCTGGAAGGTTCCAAGCATTTTAATGTACACCAGGTGATAAAAAAGATTGTTTTAGCAATTATCCTTTTTATCGTTGTAACTTTTGCTATTGGATCTATCAGTATTAAGGTATTAATGAGTGATGTTTCCTCTTTGGAAGACAAAAAGGCCAGGCTCAACAAGCTTAATATTAGTCACGAGCTGCGCATCAATGAATTAAATTTACTTATTGGACAAAAAAGTCTGGAGTTGCAAACGTTTAGCGATAGCCTTGAAGATATTGAAAGTCTAATTGGGCTAAAAGAAGACAAGGATTTATCTCTAAAACAACGTGTGGATCTGGCTAAAATTAGCTCAACACAAAAGCATCATATGCTTAATAGCATTCCTAATGGTAACCCCATTGGTAAAGCGAGAATAACCGATAACTTTGGCTGGCGAATACATCCCTTTGAGAAGAAAAAGGTCTTTCATAAGGGGATTGACTTGAAAGCTAGACGGAATACCGTGGTATATGCACCAGCGGATGGGGTTGTCGAATATGCAGGTTTTAACAAAAAAAGTGGTTTTGGTAATTTATTAATTATTGCCCATAACTATGGTTTTAAAAGCTATTACGCCCACTTAAATAAAACTAAGGTTAAA
>DAOVVZ010000256.1:0-3870 GCA_030636915.1 Methylomarinum sp.
TCGCTGAGATAACACTACTTGCATCACATCGCCAGCAACAATATATTCTTTAGCTTTTAAAACTGCATCTTCAAAGCCTTGCTGAGTAAATCCTGAGATAAAATCTGCTTCATCAACCTGTTTAGGAGTATGCTGTGTTTCTGTTTTTGCAGTTAACCGCCTTAAATCATCAACCAGATTATCCAGCCGGTTTAGCGCATTTTGATAGGCATCATCTTGCTCAGGATTGGCATGTGTTAATAACAACACTTTTCCTGACAAGTTATCAAATACCAGCATTTCTTCAGATACCATCAATAAGATATCTGGATTACCAATGGGGTCGTCTTTACCTGTGGATTTTAAACGCGGCTCTATATAGCCTATGGTCTCGTAACCAAAATAACCGACTAAGCCACCATTAAATCGCGGCAAGCCTTCAATATCTGGCACGCGGTAGCGTTGTCGAAATTCTTCAATCCAAACCAAAGGCTGAGGATGGGTAAGGCTTTCAAGTATTTCACCCTGCTTTTCCAGCACAATCTCTTGTCCTGTTATTTTCACCAAGGTTTTACAAGGTAAACCAATAATTGAATATCGCCCCCATTGCTCCCCCCCATGCACAGATTCAAATAAATATGAATATGCGCCATCTGCCAGTTTAAGATAAGCACTTAATGGCGTATCTAAATCAGCTAATACTTCTCGGCTAATAGGAATACGGTTATACCCCTGCTGGGCATATTGATTAAATTGTTCGGGGGTCATTGCGCTCATTTATTATTTTTTTAAGCTTGTCAGATTTTATTAAAACCCAATACTAAGGAACAGTCATTAAATATGAGATCGATTTATAACGGATATTATATCTTTTTTTAGCTATTTGTTCTTCGTTATACGATAATCTTACGTTCAAATAGCACAGATACCTTAATATCTATGAAACTTGTTACTTTTAGCTATAAAAATTTAACCAATATCGGGGCAATCATTGATGATACGGTAGTTGATAGTACCGGTAGCATAGATATTCCTGACAATATAATCGATTTTTTAGCTGCCGGAAATACTGCTAAAGAAGCCATGCAAGACCTTATAGAAAGCGGATACAACCGTATCCCTTTATCTCAAGTTACATTGCTAGCCCCTGTACCAAGACCAGGAAAATTCTTGGGTATCAGTCTAAATTATGCGGATCATATTAATGAAACTCAATTAGATAAACCAGAATACCCCACTTTTTTTACCAAACATAGTACTTGTGTTATCGCCAACGGTGAAGCCATCCACCGCCCTATTGTTTCTGAAAAATTAGATTATGAAGGTGAATTAGCCTTCGTTATCGGCAAACGTTGCAAACATGTCACTTTAGAAAAAGCCCAACAAGTGATCGCAGGTTATACCATTGTTAACGATGTATCTGTACGTGATTGGCAAATCCGCTCCCCGACATGGATGCTTGGAAAATCATTTGATACTCATGGTCCCATGGGACCTTGGATCATCACTGCCGACGAAATCAAAGATCCTCACAATCTAACAATCAAAACATGGATTGATGATGAATTACGCCAAGACTCTAATACCAGGAACATGATTTTTAATTGTTACGAAATGGTGGAATATCTTAGTAAAGCAATGACATTAGAACCCGGTGATGTAATTGCTACCGGCACGCCTGCCGGTGTCGGTGTAAAAATGAAGCCACGGGGCTATATGAAACCGGGGCAAACTGCAAAAATTGAAATAGAAAACATTGGCACTTTAAGCAACCCTGTTATTGAAGAACCTGTAGAGATTATCTGTTGAACTCACTAGGCTTATATATTCACGTCCCCTGGTGTATCCAAAAATGTCCTTATTGTGACTTTAACTCTCACACACTTAACGATGATGCGCCAGAACAACGCTATGTTGATGCTTTATTAGCTGATTTAAAACAAGACCTTAATTTACTTAATAGCCCAAGACAGATTAGCAGTATTTTTATTGGCGGCGGTACCCCGAGCATATTTGCTGCTGCAAGCTTTGAACGATTATTTACTGAAATCGCCAAGCTTATTCCGCTACAAGAAAACCTGGAAATTACTTTGGAAGCCAATCCAGGCACATTTGAAAGCCTTAAATTTTCTGAATACCGCGCTACTGGCATTAACAGGCTTTCCATAGGCATCCAGAGTTTTAACAATAAACACTTAAAAAAATTAGGTCGCATACATTCTGCTGAAGAAGCCATAACAGCGGTTAAAATTGCTCAACAAGCAGGCTTTAAAAACCTAAATCTTGATTTAATGTTTGGCTTACCCGATCAAACTAATGCAGAAATGTTAAGTGATGTGCAAACGGCAATTAACTTAAATCCCAGTCACATCTCTTTTTACCAATTAACCCTAGAGCCAAACACCTATTTTCATAAGTTTCCCCCTCAACTCCCCGAAGATGATCAGATTTACAATGGCCAACGTCAATGTCAACAGTTATTGGCTGAATCGGGTTATGCCCAGTATGAAATTTCTGCCTATGCTAAAAACGATAAAAGCTGCCAACATAACCGCAACTATTGGGCATTTGGTGATTATTTAGGTATTGGCGCTGGAGCGCATGGGAAGCTAAGCCTGTCTCAACCCGAAGGAATTATCCGTACGGTTAAATTAAAAAGCCCAGAACAGTACCTAGAGAACACCTCAGCCACTGTCACTACCATTCCAACAAAAGAATTACCGTTAGAATTTGTAATGAACCATTTACGTTTAAAATCTGGTTTCACACTGGCTCACTACAATACCGTAACGGGCTTAGATAAAAGCACTTTAGAACCTGCGTTATCTCACTGTGTCACTGAAGGTTTATTACAGCAAGATAATGATCACTACGCCTGCTCAGAAAAAGGCTGGATGTTTCTTGATTCTATTTTAGAAAAATTCATGTAAATTCTTATGATTTATAGATAAAGCGTTTTTCACACAGGCATCACGGAGAAGAGCCTTTCAAATCAAACTATTCCACTGCTTCTTAGTGCTCTCCGTGTTCTCTATATGAGTTCTCCCTTTTAGTAGGTATAGCTAGCTGATTTGTTATCAACAGCGTAAAATTACAGCTAAATAATATAGACTTTGGACAAACTAGAACATGCTTGATTATCAAAAAGAATTTATTCAATACGCTCTCGATTGTGGCGTTTTAAAATTTGGCGAGTTTCAATTAAAATCGGGGCGAACCAGCCCTTATTTTTTTAACACCGGACTATTTAATACCGGTGCTCAATTAGGCAAACTAGGGCAATTTTATGCTAAGACGTTAATAGCCTCAGAGCTTGATGTCGATATGTTATACGGCCCAGCATACAAAGGCATTCCTTTAGCCAGTGCAGCTTCAATTGCCTACGCTCAACTTAAACAAGATATTCCTTATGCATTTAACCGTAAAGAAGCCAAAGACCACGGTGAAGGCGGTGTGATTGTAGGATCGGCTTTGCAAGGCAAGGTACTAATTCTTGATGATGTAATTACCGCTGGCACCTCAGTACGTGAATCGGTGGAAATCATACCCAACATGAATGCAACACCCGCTGGTGTTTTAATAGCCCTAGATAGACAAGAAAAAGGCGAACAGAAAACCTCCGCAGTACAAGAAGTCAGTGAACGTTTTAAAATTCCGGTACTGTCTATTATCTCACTCACGGATATCATTGAATTCCTGGAATTAGATGGTAATTCGGCTGAGCAACTTAAAATCATCAAAGAATATCGTTTAAACTATGGAATATAAGCTTTAACAAAAGACCAACCGTATTTTTGTTCTTATTCAATCTCGTAAAATCGTTGCCTAAGAACAAAAACCAACAAAGCCTATGCTTTATTACAAGCAAGGTGACCGATTATTTGACTAAAA
>DAOVVZ010000302.1:0-3512 GCA_030636915.1 Methylomarinum sp.
ACCGCTAATTTTAATTTGGCGATCTATCCGGCCAGAAAAGTAAAGTAAGCCATCATAAGCAATGTAACCGAGATCACCTGTTTTATACAGTCTGGTATGATCGTGAGAGTTTATTGGAAACGCCACTTTAGTGAGTTCTGCTTGATTTACATAACCTTGTGCCAAGGTGTTACCGGTAATTGCAATTTCACCTATTTCATTCACAGGCAAGGTCTTTAATTGTCGATCAATAATAACAATAGGGGTGTTGTCAGCGGGTTTTCCTATGGGTAATGATTCATCAGCTGAAAAATCTTTCTCACACTCCCAGGCACTGGCAATAATGGTCGCTTCTGTTGGTCCATAGACATTAAATAATTGCGCTTTAGTTTGCTGTAAAAACTGTTTGGCCAAGCTAGGCTCTAGACGTTCACCTCCACAACAGACAACGCGTATGTGTGTTTTTTGGCTAGGCTTTAATCCTTGTAGCAACATACGGGCAGAGGAAGGAACCAGCGCTAATGAGGTGATCTTTTGATTTATGATAAATGGTGCAAAACTTTCGGCTGTATAGCTGTTTTCTGGCGTTAGAACTAGGCAGGCACCTTGAGTTAAAGATAGAAAAATTTCTATGATTGACGGATCAAAATTATATTGAATTGTTTGCCCTATGCGGTCTTTAGGGGTGATCTTAAATAGTGACTGTAACCATTGTATGCGTGATGATAATGCGGCATGATCAATCATTACCCCTTTAGCTTGTCCACTGGAACCCGAGGTAAATATGATGTAGGCGAGATTATCAGTTTTGATGTTTGTATGCGGTACAGAATGTTCCTGCTGTAGCGGGTAATCATTAATATAAATAGTGTTACTGTTTAATAGCGATAAGCGAGTTTTAAAGTGACTGAGAGTGAGTAAAGCTTGAGCCTTACTTTGCTGCAAAATATTACTAATCCGCTCATCAGGTATATCAATCGGAATGGGTAAATAGGCTGCTGAGGCTTTTAATATTGCCAGCAAACCAATAATCATTTCCATACTGCGTGGTAAGCAAATGGCAACGATATCATTGGTTTTAATACCTTGATTAATCAAATGTGTAGCTAATTGATTGCTTAATTGATCGAGTTGTTGATAGCTCAGTGTCTGGTTTTGAAACTCGACAGCTGTTTTAGACGCGTTGTTGATGGCTTGTTGCTGAAAAAGTTGAATAACAGAAGGAAGTGACTGTTGATGATGTGTTTTCTTATGATTGAAATGACTAAAAATAATATTTTCATCATTTTTAGTCAGTAAATTGAGTTCATTTGCTGGTTTTTGTGGGTGATTGAGTATCTGTTGCAAGATGAGTTGCAAGCGATCAGCCAAAAACTGCAAATCTTGAGTGCTAAAACAATTTTCAGCTCCCTCAAAAATAATTTCAACATCTTCAGTTTCACTAAACTCACAAATGGTAACAGCTAAAGGGTAGCGTGCCACACCACTAAACTGTTGTTTTGCACTGATTGTGGCATTTCCATACGGGGCAGAATATTCATGTTTCTCATAAGACAATACCACGTCAAATAAGGTATCCCGTCCATTTTGTAATAGTTTTAAGCGTTTGCTAATATCTCCGAGTGGGAAGCGGTGGTGTCTGTAAAGTTCTCTGAGGCGTGTTCTGCAGTTTTGTAGAATTTGATAGGCATTTTCAGTTTGGGGTATTTGTAATACTAAGGGGGATAAGCTAATGAACATCCCTAAGACATCTTTATAGCGAGCACCACTACGATTTAAACTGGGTACACCAATAATGATATCTTCACGTTGATAAATTCGTGAAAAATAGCTGACTAAGGCAATTAAAAAGGTGTGGTAACTTGTGCTTTTATTCGCTAAGGAAAAGTCATTTATTTTATTGTAAAAACTTCTGTTGATATTAAATCTATGGATATTGGACTTTGGCAATAAAGTATTGATAGAGACAGGGTAACGCCGCGGTATAAGGCGGGTAGGGGGTTCAGGCAGAATCTTTTTCCAATATTCATGGTCTGATTTGTATGTGGGGGAGTCAAGGTATTGCTGTTCTTTTTCTATAAAACTAAAGTAACGTTGGGAAGGTTTTGTATCAATAGATTGGTTGTTAAGAAAAGCATTGTAAATTTCAGCTAAGCGCGCAATCACAACAGTTGTGCTCCAGCCATCAGCAATGACATGGTGGTATTTTGTCAGCAAGTAATAACGCTGTTCGCTTTCTTTAATTAGTGCAAAATGCCAAAGCTGATTGTTTTTATTAAAGCTAAAAGGTTGCTTGAAAGTTTTATCTAGCCATATTCTGGCATTATCTTTTGGGGTGGCGTGTGAAGAGAAATCAATAAACTCTAGTTGAGAAGGTAAGTTGTTGACTAGTTTTTGTTGAATGGGTATCTGTGTATTTAGGTTGATATGAAAAGCGTCATTTTCATTGATAAGATGCTTAACTGCCAGGTTTAACGCCTTATAATCAACCTTACCGGAAATAATGAGAGTTCCGCCTATATTATACAGAGGACTTTCAGGGTGAGCTATTTGGTCTAGCCATATGTCACGTTGATTTGAAGCGAGTTGTAAAATAGGACTCGACACAGATAGCCTTTGTAAATAGGGTTAAACGATATTTAATTATAGCGGATTATTAGTATTAGGCATCAGTCGACTAACAAAAATACTCAATCATTTTTTTTTCTGATTAGGTATGTACATATAATCAGTATGTTTAGACTTGTATTTTTGAGTGAGTAACATCTTAAGCAGCCATTTTAAAATGGAAAAAAATAGTATGAGGGCTGATAGGTAATATAAAGAGCTTATGCTATATAACTTTTGCAGTAAGTTGTTGTTTATATATTCATGATTTTGTATTTCAGAAGCTGATATATTTTGCTGGTAATAAAGTAAATTTCTTTTTGGAGGGTGGATCGATTGTGGCGTTGAATTGTAGTTTTGTTGTGAAATTAATAAATTCGATTGAAGGTAGTAGTCTAATTTCAATGAAACTAAAATATTTTGTGAAAGGCTATTTAAGCTTGTTTCGGCTTCATTTATTAGCTTTTTAGTGTTGCCTAAAGTAATTAAAGCATCTTGTAATAAAGCATTGTCTTCATTTGTAGAGAGAAAATCCTGCCCCGAACTTATTAATTGCTGATATGAATTTTTAGTCATGAATGTTGGTTGCCTGGCTGTAACTGATGATGTATTGGGTGTTCGCGTGGCAGGTCTGATAAATTCTGTGATATTTTGGGATTGCTGCTGTGAGTTGTTGAATAATGTTTTTTTCTGTTGTGAGCTTTTTGAAGCCGTTATTGGTGATTGTTTTTTTTGTATACGTCTGTATTCTGTCAATACTCGATACTTATATTCCATTTCTTGCTGCTGAAAAAGGGCAACAGCAGAGGGGGGTAAAATGGGGGTTTTATTTGTTTCAATACTGATGACAGTCGCAGCATAAGTCGTTTGTGTCGCAACATTAAAAATGATGCAAGTATAGACAAAGCAAAATAAAAAGAACTGCG
>DAOVVZ010000108.1:0-5810 GCA_030636915.1 Methylomarinum sp.
ACCACAGGAAATTAATTCTAATCAGTATGAAACAGTCAAAAATATCGTGCTGAATCAAGCGGGTTACTATGGTATTCCAAGAAAACAAGCGATAAAAAACACCGAAAAGTGTTTAAAGCAAATGTCCTTATGGGACAAAAGGGATGTGGTTTCAAGACGCTTATCCGGCGGAATGAAGCGTCGTGTCATGATAGCCAGAGCATTAGTCCATTCACCTCGATTATTGATTTTAGATGAGCCGACCGCAGGGGTTGATATAGAAATACGTCGCTCCATGTGGGAAATGATGGAAGAAGTTAATAAACAAGGCACCACCATTATTTTAACTACGCATTATTTAGAAGAAGCCGAGAGTTTGTGTCGTAATATCGCGATTATTAATGATGGTTTAATTGTTGAGAAATCTGGGATGGCAGATTTGCTTACACGTATTAAAAAAGATCATTTTGTGCTGGATTTGGCTAAAGCTATAGTTGATCTCCCTATTATTGAGGGGTATGAACTGGAGCTGGCGGAAAGTAAAATTTTAAATGTTACGGTACCGAAAGGGAGAAGTCTTAACCCTTTATTTCAGCAATTAACAACACAGGGTATTGATGTGTTAAGTTTAAAAAATAAGACGAATCGTTTAGAACAATTATTTATGGATTTGGTTAATGAATAATGCCATTGCTTTTCGCACTATTGTCAGCAAAGAAATTCGCCGCTTTACTCGTATTTGGCCTCAGACATTATTACCCCCAGCGATTACCACATCACTTTACTTTATGATTTTTGGTCGCCTGATTGGTGAGCGTATAGGCAGTGTGAATGGTGTGAGTTATATGGAGTATATTGTCCCAGGTATTATTTTAATGTCAGTGATTAGTCATTCATACGCTAACGTAGTGTCTTCTTTCTATTCAACCAAGTTTCAGCGGCATATCGAAGAATTATTGGTCGCTCCTGTACCTAATTGGGTTATTTTAGCGGGTTATGTCTGCGGAGGAATTGCGCGAGGGTTGTTGGTAGGTCTAGTTGTTACTGGAATTTCTTTATTATTTACTGATATGCAGGTTAATAATTTACCTATAACGATAGCGGTGTATATTCTAACAGCCACTTTGTTTGCTTTAGCAGGCTTTATTAATGCCGTATTTGCAGATAGTTTTGATGATATATCGATTATTCCTAACTTTGTGTTAACGCCTTTAAGTTATTTAGGTGGGGTGTTTTATTCTGTCTCGATGTTGCCAGATGTATGGCAGATGATCTCATTAGCAAATCCTATTTTGTATATGGTTAATGCCTTTCGGTATGGCTTGATTGGGGTAACAGATGTCAATATAGAGATTGCATTTGCAATTACCGGCGGTTTTATTGTGTTTTTAAGCAGTTTAAGTTTGTTTTTGTTACACAAGGGTGTCGGAATTAAAAATTAAATATGGTCTATTTTGAGCGGACTTCAGTCCGTTATGGTTGTTGTCTTTACTTATACTTCACACGGTCACGGATGCGGTTTTCTATCGGTCGATTTTTGCCGATAGGCAGCGTTGCTAAAACAGTTGCGTAGCTTGCTATGGTCGCAACCAGCTCCTGCTTCAAGCGACACTTGCACATCCATGTGCTTCGCGCCTGTTTCAGCGCCTTGCTATCGACAAAAATCAACTCGCTATAAAATCCTCATCCGTAACCGCGCGAAGTATATCTCATTAATCAGATGCTCCTTAATATGAAAAGTAATAGCACTGTTGAGTGCTGAGTTATAATACTTCGATTGGTTTTGAAATAAATGTGGGGATAGTTAAATGAAAGTAGTCTCATTTGTTAGTGCTTTGTTATTAACGGCTTGTGTCACAATTAATATTTATTTTCCAGCGGCTGCGGCAGAGCAAGTAGCGGATACAATAATTAAAGAAATTCAGTCTGAACAAGGCAGCAAGATAGACTCTAAAGATGAGTTGGAGCCACTTTCTAGCGTTGGTGGTATGCAGGTAGCGGTTTATCAATTGATTGATAACGTACTCAATGTGCTGGTATCACCTGCTAATGCAGCAGCTGCTGATTTGTCAGTTGATACGGCTGAGATCAGACAATTGCGTGCCAGAATGCGCACCCGATTTGCGGCACTCAAACCTTTTTATAGCAATGGGCAAGTAGGTATTAAATCGGATGGTTTTCTTGTCACTAGAGGTGCAGTAGCTCTTAAAGATAGAAATAAAGTAAATAAGTTAATTGCCGCTGAAAATGCAGATAGGCAGCGGTTGTATCAAGCAATTGCAAATGCAAATGGACATCCTGAATGGTTTGCACAAATTAAATCAACGTTCGCCACTCGTTGGGTAGGTAATGCTCAATCAAGTTGGTGGTATCAATCTTCAAATGGTAGTTGGAAGCAAAAATAAATATGGCACGTAGACGAAGTAGAAAGAAAAAGTTACCGGAAGAATCGGTTCAGGTCACCATTGAGTCTTTGGCTCATGATGGTCGTGGTGTGGCTCATGTGGATGGTAAAGTTATTTTTATTGATGAAGCATTGCCTGGCGAAGAAGTCGAGTTTATCTATACTGATAGTCGTAAAGATTATGCGGAAGGCAAGGTTGATAAATTAATTACCCGTGCTGATGTTCGCGTAGATCCAAAGTGTGCGCATTTTGGATCGTGTGGTGGCTGTAGTTTTCAGCATGTAACAGATGAAGAGCAGATTAAGATAAAACAAGGTTTGCTTAAAGAGCAGTTTACTCGCATTGGTAAAGTTGAAATTCCAGAAATCTGGGAGCCTTTAACTGGTCCGCATTGGGGTTATCGTCGTAAAGCCCGAATGGGTGTGAAATATGTGGCTAAAAAAGGCCGCGTGTTAGTCGGTTTTAGAGAGCGCAGAAATCCTTTCTTAGCAGAAATTGAAAGCTGTAAGGTCATGCACCCAATTGTGGGTGAAAAGTTGATGGATTTATCTGAAATGATAGGTGGTTTAAGCATTAAAGATAAAATTCCGCAGATCGAAGTCGCCATTGGTGATAATGACTGTGTATTAGCTTTTCGTGTTTTAGAGCCGCCCACAGCAGAAGATAAAGAACGCATGCGTGAATTTGGGCATAAACATAATATGAGCATCTGTTTGCAATCTAAAGGGCCGGATACTATTGTACCTATAGAAGGTGAGCCGGAAATTACTCCGACTTACGCATTACCTGATCAAGGTATTGAATTTAAGTTTAGACCCGCAATGTTTACTCAAGTTAATTATGAGATAAACAAAAAAATGATCACTCGTGTGATAGAAACTCTGGATTTAAACGAAAATGATAACGTGCTGGATTTGTTTTGTGGCTTAGGTAATTTTACCTTGCCGATGGCAACCAAAGCGGGGCATGTGGTTGGAGTAGAAGGTGATCAGCCTTTAGTTAATCATGCCAAAGAGAATGCCAGGTTAAATAATATAGATAATGTTGATTTTTATGCAGCAGATTTAAGCAAAGACGTCAGTGATCAAGCTTGGTCTAAGCAGAAGTTTAATAAGGTCATGTTAGACCCTTCCAGGGCAGGGGCATCTGAAGTCTTACATAATTTAAAACACTGGAACCCTGATTTAATCATGTATGTTTCATGCAACCCTTCCACTTTAGCTAGAGATGCCGGTATTCTGGTTAATGAATTGGGCTATAAATTAGTTAAAGCAGGTGTAATGGACATGTTTCCTCAAACAGGGCATGTTGAATCAATTGCGCTGTTTAGAAAAGCATAAGGCTGTAAGGGTAGTAATGATGGGCAAAGGCTCTATCGTGCCCATCACAAACGCTTTGTTCTGAAGGTGAATATAATTTGAAATGCTTAATAATATGATAGATCTACCTAAGAAATATCTACATATTTCCATTTTAAAACAGCAGCTTTCATTAATCTGTGAGGGTGAGATAGATAAAGTCTACTCGGTTTCAACGGCTAAAAATGGCGCTGGTGAAAAAATGGGTAGTGAGTGCACGCCCACAGGCTGGCATAAAATTAGAGCAAAAATAGGTGATAAGCAGGCTTTAAATGCTGTTTTTGTAGGACGGAGAGTAACAGGTGAGATCTATACGCCTGATTTAAGCACAGAATTTCCACAGCGAGATTGGGTTTTAACTCGAATTTTATGGCTTGGTGGTTTGGAAGCAGGTAAAAATCGATATGGCAATGTGGATTCAACATGGCGCTATATTTATATCCATGGCTGTCCAGATGAGCTTATGCTGGGTAAACCTGAATCTCATGGCTGTATACGGATGAAAAATGCAGATATTTTAGATCTGTTTAATCGGGTTGATGCCGGTTTAAAAGTGTTAATTGAATAATGTTAAATATTGATAGTTTAGGTATAAGGCAGAATGTCTAGAATTATATTAGGGATAGAATACGATGGTAGTCATTTTGCTGGGTGGCAGTGTCAAAAAGATCAGCGAACTGCTCAGGGTGAATTAGAAAAGGCATTGTCAAAAATTGCTGATCAAAAAGTGGTAGTGCAATGTGCTGGCCGTACAGATACCGGGGTTCATGCTTTAGAACAAGTGGTGCATTTTGATTGTGATGTGGCTCGCTCACATGAAAGTTGGCTGATGGGTGGGAACACCAACTTGCCTGAAGACATACGCATTACTTGGGTAAAAGATGCTGTTGATGATTTTCATGCACGGTATAGTGCTATTGCGCGTTTTTATCGGTATGTTATATTGGACGGAAAAATGAAATCAGCATTAATGCGTAGCCAAGTCACATGGTGTTATAACCCGCTAGATGAGGCTAAAATGCAACAAGCAGCACAAGTGTTAGTTGGTGCGCATGATTTTTCCTCCTTTAGAGCGCAAGGCTGTCAGTCATTAAGCCCTAATCGGCTCATGCATTTTATAAATGTCCATCGTGAAGGTGAAAATGTAGTGATAGAGCTGTCAGCCAATGCATTTTTGCATCACATGGTAAGAAATATAGCTGGTGTCTTAATGGAGATTGGCATGGGTAAGCGTCCTGTTGATTGGACGCAGGAATTACTCAATATAAAAGATAGAAAGCAGGGCGGAGTAACCGCACCTCCTTTTGGTTTGTATTTAGGTGGCGTTTTTTATCCCGAAAAGTTTGGGATAGATAAGCATCCTATTTTTGATTTGTTACCCGCAGATGTTCAGCGTTTTGAGCATTAAATTAAAGGTTGATGGTTTTTAGTATGATTGATGTAGTTAATTTTTTGTCTTTTCAGGTGCATGGTTCTGCCGGTGGTCATAAGGCAAGTGATGGTATGGCTGGTAGTGTTGGAGAATTCTTAACCTTTGTGGAAAGTTTGCTTGGGCTTGCGCCGTCAGAAATGTTTGCAGCCATAATGCCGGGCGTTACATCGTTGGTTAATGTGCATCCGCTACTGGTGCATTTCCCAATAGCATTCTTAATGGCTTTTTTTATAGTTGACCTTATTGGTACATTAATAAAGAAAGAAAGTTGGCAACAGCTTGCAAGTGGTTTGCTTTATTTAGGTAGCATCGGTGCGGCTATGGCGGTTGTGGCAGGGTTAATGGCAGCCGGTTCAGTTGAACATGGTGATAATGTGCATTTAATTATGCAACGTCATAAAACCTTTGGGCTCTCCATACTTTGTTTATAGGTAGTGCTATCAATCTGGCGATTGTTAAGTGCAGGTATTATTAAGGGGGGAGCAAACATCGTATTTCTTACTTTAGCAGCTTTACTTAATATTCTTGTAATATTGGGTGCTGATTTGGGTGGACTAATGGTTTATAAACATGGTGTAGCTGTTGAGGCAGTTGAGGTGAATATGATAGATTATTTTCATGAGCATACTCATTCTC
>DAOVVZ010000415.1:0-2688 GCA_030636915.1 Methylomarinum sp.
AAAGTCATACGCGATATTTACAAACGGTGTTTGCATGGATTGTACAAAGGAATGAATAGTTTGTGCCTGGTTAATGTAACCGACTTTAATTGTCGTATTGGCTAATGACTGGTTGGTTACCAACACAGAATCATAAGTCATTTCCATTTGGCGCCAGCCCACATTACCGATAAAGCGGTCATTATCTAGCTTGATGCGTTGACGACCGACTTTAATTTCAGTGTCAGCTATGCCTTTGTAGCTCACCCATAATTGATTTAACTCATGTTCTTGTGGGTCAACAATGGTTTCATAGCCAACTTTACCATTTCTTGAGCTGTTATAGGTATTGGCACCAAAATCCTGGTTGGTTTCGTATTCTGCGTAACCTTGTAGGCCAAAGGCCTCAGGTGTTAAGTAACCTAAGCGTAGACGGACGGTTGATGCGTCACCTTTGTCTTTTAAAGGGTTTTTACTATCATCTTGTTCATAACGATAGAGCAAATCAAATTTGACTTGCCCGTATTTAGCATCTTCTTGACCAAATTTTAAGGCATTCTCTATGCTCTCATTAAAATTAGCCGATGCTGTTTGATTGGCAGATATGGCTAGTATAGCCATTGAAATAGCAGATAAACCAAACTGCTTGCTTTTTGTTAAGGTCTTTTGTAAAGACATTGCGCCCCCTCTTTGAAAATAAACAACTAATGATCAAAGTATAGAGATTTTTTGGTAAAGTGCAACAAAAGAGACGAAAAAACAACAAGTATAAAAGGTTAATCTAGCCCCAGTTTTTTTAATCGATAACGAAGTGATCTGAATGTTAGTCCCAAATGTTTGGCAGTCGCTGTTTTATTCCATTTATTTTCTTCTAGCGCTCGGCTAAGTGCTTCTTTCTCAATGCCTTCTAAATAGTCTTCTAAAGATATTTCGGCGGGATCAAAGCTGTCTGCTTCGGGTAATATATTAATCACAGGAAGGTTTAAGTCTTCAGGTTCAATGATATTGCCATCATACAGGGCAAGGGCACGTTCTAAAATGTTTTCTAGCTCGCGTACATTGCCAGGGAAATTATATTGTTTTAATGCAGTGAGAGCTGATTGAGAGAGTATTGGTTGGGTTTGATTGTTGTCAGCGGCTAATTTAGACAATAAATGATTGGCTAATTCAGAAATATCAGAAGCACGGGCTCGTAAGGGAGGGCAGGTTAATTCGATGACATTAATACGATAGTATAAGTCCTGTCTAAATTCCCCTGCTTCAACCATATGTTTCAGGTTTTTATGGGTTGCGCTTAATAAACGCACATTAATGGCTATTTCTTGCTGTTCACCAATCGGTCGAATTTTTTTCTCTTGTATGGCACGAAGTAGCTTTACTTGTAGCGATAAAGGCAAGTCGGCCACTTCATCTAAAAATAAAGTGCCACCGTCTGCGGCTTGAAAAAGTCCTTTTTTATCGGCAGTCGCTCCGGTAAAGCTGCCTTTTTTATGGCCAAAGAACTCACTTTCCATCAGTTCATGAGGAATTGCGCCACAGTTGACAGCAATAAATTCGGCTTCTTGTCTTGGGCTTTGTTTGTGGATGAGTTTGGCTACTAATTCTTTACCAGAGCCCGATTCGCCACTGATATAAACAGGCGCTTGGCTGCGCGCGACTTTTGCAATTTGGCCTCGAATATCCTTCATTAATTGAGAGTCACCCAATAGAATGTATCGAGTTCTTCTTTCTTGGTTTTGTTGCGGTTGTTGAGACAGTATTAAAGCATTATTAACTAATTGCCTGAGTACAGTTAAATCAACGGGTTTTGATAAAAAATCAAAAGCGCCTTTTTTCATCGCAGTAATGGCGGTATCCATGTTGCCGTGGGCAGTGATAACGGCAACGGGGATAGGTGTTTTGCTTTTTTGGATGTAATCAACTAGGTCAAGCCCATTACCATCAGGCAATTTCATGTCGGTGAGACAGAGATCAACATTGTTTTGCTTTAATAACAGTTTTGCCGATGCGATATTTTCCGCGCAGATGGTTTGAATATTCATCCGGTTTAGGGTGATTTCTAATAATTCCCTGATATCAGGCTCATCATCAATAACAAGGGTTAACGGATTCTTCATATTTCAATTTTCGAATTATCGGCATTGGGTAAGCAAAGCGTGAAACAGTTTTCGCCATGAACTGGCGTATAGCTAAGTTTAGCTTGATTAAGTTCGGCTAATTCTCTGGAGATATATAAACCTAATCCCGTACCTGAAGCTGAGGTTGTAAAAAAGGGAGAGAAAAGGTGTTTAGCAGTATCGTCATCAATTTTAAGACCATGGTCTAGCAGTCTAATACAGGGGCGATTATTAGTCAGGCTAACTTCAATAATGATTTTATGTGTTTTTATGTTGCCATATTTTAGTGCATTAGAGCATAGATTATCTAAAATTTGTTTAAGATGCCCTGCATCCATATAGATGGATACATCGGATGCCTTTTTTTCAATAATAAAGTTGTCTGGCTCGCAGCTACTATTGTGTATAAAGTTTTCTAAATAGTTCTGTAGCCATGGGTATAACGGTATTTTTTCTCTTTTGGATGGCCGACGGCGAGAAAGTTGCAATACATCCTCAATGATTTTATTAACACGTAAGCAATGAGATTGAATAATTTCTGTTAAACGCTGGTCTTGTGCAGGAAGTTCAGGCGATTCAGATAGCAGTTGGC
>DAOVVZ010000127.1:0-5282 GCA_030636915.1 Methylomarinum sp.
AACTGATGGTCTTCACGACTAATACAGTGGGCTTGTTTGCCTTGTTCAAGTTGTTGCCATTCATAAAACCCTGTCGCAGGGATTAGACATCGTCGTTGTTGATAAGCTGATTTAAAAGCAGGTTTCTCTGCCAATGTTTCTGCTCGGGCATTAATAAGATGGCTACTGATCTTGCTATCTTTTGACCAATGAGGAATCAGACCCCAAAGCAAGTTGACAGCTTTATTACTACCATCATCTAGCTGCACTATGGTCAGTATCTTTTGCCCAGGAGGAATATTGTAGCTGGTTTCATAGCGTGGCAATCGATGTAACCGAAATGTTTCAATGACTTGTTCAGGTGTTGCTGTTAAATTAAATCTGCCGCACATAAATACCTCTTCAGATAATCTTATATTTGGTCTAACAAAGTAGATCTGAATTTTTCATCTAATAAAATACCAAGGTTTTTTTTGAATTATACCTATTACTTAACCTGAAAATTATATTTAATATATTACGTGCATATTCCTAAAGCTTTGCTAATATTACTTTCTAATCAAGGATAAAATAAAATGAAAAAACACCTTCCCATATTACTCATCTTGGTTTCGTACGGTTGCGCCACTCAACAAGAAAATATTGTAAAAACGCAGCAACCACCTCATCAACCAGATTCAGTAAAAATTGACTCGAATCAATTGAGTTCAATCAGCCAAACTGATTCTAAAAAAATTACTACTCAAGCAATTCCCCCAGAAAAGAAAAGAATTAAAATTATTCCGTCAAAACCACAGCTTATTATCAAAAAACATAAAGCCGCTAAAGTAACGCCTTTGAAAAACATTAATCACAAAACAGCTGTTTTATCCCCCGTACCATCAAGTATTAAGAAGACTGAACCAACAATTGTTGCAGCGATAAAAGAAAACACCCCATCAATAAAACCGAATAATATTTCTTTTAATCTTGAGCAATTACCACTCAATTTTGGTAGTACCTGGGTTTTAGATAGAAAGAAAGACAGTGTTTCAAATATCACTCGCTGTCTGCTCATCAGTCATAAGAAAAAATTTAATGATGGCTATAGTGAAGCAACAATTTCTTTGCAATTAACATCTGATACATTTTTTATAAAAACCAATTCCACAATAGACATGAGTTATCCTGATATCGGCATTTTCATAGATCAAAATGCACCTTTACCATTAGAGCAATTATTTGGCGACTCAAGTATACTAATAAAACAAAATACAAAAATAATTACAACGCAACTACTTCAGGGAAATGAACTATCTATTAAGTTAGGATTCTGGCCAACCTGGCCAAAATCAGAAACCCGTCGTATTGATTTCTCCCTTACTGATTTTGATAAGGCCTATCAGTCTTTTCTAGCTTGCGAGCAACTTTGACCTGATTTCTATCCTATTTATCTACAGGCACCATCATGAATTTACGTGTTAAATTTAACCTTGTTCTTGGTTTATCCAGTGCTGCTGGCATTGCATTTGCCGCATTATTTTCTTACCAGCTATTACAGAAAAATGCGCGTGATGAAGTATTAGACAGTGCCCGTATAATGATGGAAAGCGCAATAGCCGTCAGGAGGTACACCGTAGCTGAGATTAAACCGTTACTCGCACTACAGCAAAAACGTCAATTTATAAAACAAACAGTGCCTGCTTATGCTGCTAATCAATATATTGCCAAACTGCAGAAAAAACACCCCGACTATAGTTATAAAGAAGCGACTCTAAACCCTACCAACCCCATAAACAGAGCCATTACCTGGGAAGCAGATATTATTAATTGGTTCCGGGGGCATGATGATGAAAAAGAATTAATTGGTGAACGAGATACTCCCACAGGCCCGGTTTTATACCTAAGCCGTCCAATTAAAATCAGCAATCCCAAATGTCTTGCTTGTCATAATACGCCTGCAACTGCACCAGAAACATTGATAGAAACCTATGGAACAGCTAATGGCTTTGGCTGGAAGCTTAATGAAGTAGTAGGCGCACAAATTGTTTCTGTCCCTATGTCTTTACCATTGAAACGCGCTGAAACGACTTTTTATACCTTTTTAACATTGATTGTTAGCGTTTTCGTATTAGTCGTCATCTTATTAAATATTCTGCTACATTATATCGTTATCAAACCTATCATATTGATTTCCAAACAGGCCGATAAAGTAAGCATGGGCGAACTGACTATCCCCGAGCTAAATTTAAAAGGAAATGACGAGGTCTGCTCTGCAAGCGAATCATTCAACCGCATGCATCGCAGTCTGGTAAACGCATTTACTATGTTAGAAGATGATGAAAACGATTAAACCAGCAATATTCATTTATAATCAAAAATCGTAGTTATGTTAACTGATCAACCTAAAAAAATAGATAAATATAGTATTCATTCCGTATTAGGTCATGGTGCTATGGGGGTTGTATATAAAGGCTACGATAAAGAAATTGATCGTCATGTTGCAATCAAAGTTCTACACCCTCATCTATTAAGCGGCGAAATGGGGGATGAACTTGAGCAACGTTTTAAAAACGAAGTTAAAGCAGCGGCGAAATGTTTACACCCAAACATTGTGACCATCTTTGATTGCGGTGTTAGTAATGGTTCGCCCTATATGGTCATGGAATATGTACAAGGTATCGACTTAAGGGAAATACTTAAATCTCAGCAAAAATTCAGCCTGGCACAAACCATAGGAATGACTTGCAACGTACTTGATGCATTATATGCTGCACATGAAATGGGTATAGTTCATCGAGATATAAAACCTGCTAATATCTTGTTGCTGGATACTGGTGTGGTTAAAGTAACAGATTTTGGTGTAGCCAGAATTGACAGTTCTGATTTAACCCAAATTGGTGATGTGATAGGTACACCTAGTTACATGTCACCGGAAGCAAAAGCAGGTGCACTGGTAGATAATCGTTCAGACCTATACTCTGCTGCACTGGTATTATTTGAACTACTCACATTTAAACGCCTTAGGCCGACGCAAATTAGTTCTGAAACAGTTTCCGAGGCGCTGGAACCACTGCAAATATCAAATACACAAAAAGACCAGCTAATAAAAGTCTTTAATAAAGCATTAGAGACTAATCCGGAGCATCGCTATCAAACGGCTTTACAACAATCTAAAGCGCTAGCTGAAATACTTGAAGTATCTATAGACTCATACCAACAGGCAGACGCACTGGCCGAAACTGTTATTCAGCTAAGAAGTTCAATTAAACCTGCTTTAGAGTCAGATAATTCCAACCCACTCACCTCATCAAACCTTTCTCAACATACCTCTTCAGATTTAAGTATTGTAGAAAAAAGCCTGACCAAATATTTAGGTCCTATTGCCACAGTACTGGTAAAAAAACAGGCTAAAAAAAATACCACTATGGACCAGTTACTCAGTTCACTTTCCAATCATATTCCCTCTACAAAAGAACGAGAAGACTTTATGCTTAGTCTGGAGTCATCAGGCATTTTAAAAACCGGCAACAGCAGAGCAGACAGTCAAATTCAAAGTAATCCATCTTCTCATAGCAGTTCTAATAACAATCAAAAATTATTTCTTTCAGAACAGGATACCAAAAAATTAACTACCGACTTAATTATCTATCTCGGGCCTATTGCCAAACACTTGATTAAATCGGCACTAAAAAAAGCAAGCACTCGTGAACAACTCAACACTCTATTAGCCGATAAAATTCCCGACCTAAAACAACGCCAGCATTTTTTAGATAATCAATAGTTAGCCTCTAATTCAGACAGTTGCTGAATCATTTGACTATGCTATTACTAAGCTTACCGATTTATCAAGATCATCACTATGAACTCACAAACACCTCGATACAATCAAGATGATGAAGCCACACGTATAGCACCTGAAAAAGCAACGACTTCAAATCAAGATCAAGATTATGGCTTGTTTACCAATAATTTACGAATTGAAGGTATTATCGGCGAAGGCGGTGTGGGGCGAGTATATCTGGCTTATGATAAAACTATAGGCCGGCGAGTCGCTGTTAAGGAAATTTTAGATCCTTCTACTGATAATAACTGCGAACTCACAAATTCCTTTATACATGAAGCTAAAATCACGGGTAAACTAGAACACCCCGGCATCATACCGATATATAAAATAGGCAATCGAAATCATTACGGCCCCTATTATGTGATGAAATATATCAAGGGCATTACCATGGAAGAAAAGTTTCGTGCTTATGATGAAAATGGCAGTGAAAATAACTTTAAACAACGGGTTAAACTGCTTGATACCCTGATTGATGTTTGTGAAGCACTGGCCTATGCTCACTCTAAAGGCGTAATCCATAGAGACATCAAACCAAACAATATAATTACTGGGAAATTTGGCGAAACGATTATTATTGACTGGGGCTTGGCTCAAGTAATCAATGATGATGACAACACTCAGTTTTACAATAAAGTGAGAAGCCATCAGCAACGTACATTGAGTGACCTAACGTCCACCACTACTGTTGGCACGCCTCGTTACATGGCACCAGAACAAGTTGAAGGGCAAGCAAATAAGGCCAGTGATGTATATAGTTTAGGGATTATTTTATTCAGAATTATTACTGGTAAACTGCCCTACCATGGATCTGTTGATGACATTCAAACACATTTAACCAGTAACAATCCATCGCCTTCCCCCTTTCTATTTAATCCTACAGCACCAGCGGAATTAGTGGCTATTTGTGAAAAAGCCATTGCCAAATCGGCAACGCATCGTTTTAGTGATGCCAGTGAACTGCTCAAACAATTAAATGACTATCGTAGCGGACGCATGGTTAATGTTTACAGTTATTCAAAAAAAGAATTACTACGCCGTTTCTTTTCTCGCAACAAATTATTAGTCTCCATGTTGGGCGTATTATTTGTCGCAATTATGACAGGTGCAGGTTTTGCTCTTCATTATGCCTATCAAATGAACCTGGCAAAAAACAAAGCAGAGCAAGCCTTGGTGACCATCACTACATTTGGCGAAAGAGCACAAAAGCAAGCGCATATAATTGCAAAAACACTGAGAAGTAATACCGAAGGTTTATACGCCGATCTTGAACAGGCCGCCCATGAGCTCAGTCAATTAGATCAACAAAACAGTCTCCAAGAAAATACCCTGCTGACTAAATTACAAAGCCATTATCCAAAATTTGAATCATTTTCAATTAGACAGGCTAATTCACTTTCAGCAGAATTATCACTGGGCTGGAAGACAGCAACACAAAAATACGACGCGCCTATTGCAAAAGTTAAGGATGGTCGATTGC
>DAOVVZ010000203.1:0-4349 GCA_030636915.1 Methylomarinum sp.
GAGCAAAAATAGCATCCTGAACCATTGCCGTTACATTTTCTGGTTGAATGTTGGTGAAGGGTAGGATTTGATTAAAGCCAGCATCTGCAGCCATAGTTACATCAAAAGGACTGATATTGTCACCAGGGTTAAGAATGTACAGTATTTTTTGAGCCATTGATTATTCCAAATAAAGATAATTAAAAATTAAAGAAAAGTTTGTTGCGTATAAAAATATAAGGGTATATTCCTTTATTAGGAATTAACCGTAAACGGGTTGAGCATTGTTAGAAGTTTTTGCTAATAACGCTAACAACATCTAACGCACGACAGCAGTATCCACGCTCATTATCATGCATCAATGAAATACCAATTTGTCGACTGTTACTAACACTCAAGTGATTCATTAGCACAATTAATGAGTATTCAGTGCCAATAAAGTCTATGCTGACACTCTCATGTCCCCATGTACCATAATCACAATGAAGAATGCCTGCCATATCGTTATCGGCATAGCTTTGCAAAAGATCAGTGCACTCATCGAGTGAGGTGTCTCGAGAAAGGTTTGCTGAAATATCCATGATTGAAACGATTTCTGTGGGCACTCTATAGGAAAAGGAATCCAGTTTGCCTTCCAGAGAGGGTAATGCAAGGGAGGTAGAAGCACCTACGTTTGTTTTTGTTGGAATGATGGAGGAAGCCTGTGTTCGACCTAGATGTGAATTCTTATGATAACCATCTAGCAAATGCTGATCTGATAGGGCGGGATGTATGGTAATGATTCTGGCATAGTCTATGCCAATATGTTTGTCTAGAATGTAGGCTAAAGGTGTCATCGCATTACCAGTGCAGGTGCTGGCTGAAATAACATGGTGTTGATTATTGTCATAGGCATCTTCATTGACACCGTAGACTAAGCTAATGTCACATCCTGTAATATTCCAGCTACAGATCACTTTTTTTGTAATTTGTAATTCAATAAGCTTACGCAGATCATCAATAACAGCTGTTCCAGTTGCATTGATAAGTACATCAATGTTTAAATCTCTCAGTGTGACTTGGTCGCAATTTCTCTCCAGCCCCTGGCGTCGATCAACTTGCAAATAGCGAATTCTTTTACCCGCAATAAAAAGGTAATCTTCTTTGAAGTCGACAGAGAAAGGTGATTTGCCATAGGTACTATCGTGAGCAATTAAATAGGCAACTTGAGAAATTGGCATAACATCGCATAAAACAGCAATGTTGAACCTACCCGATTTTGATTGAATAAAATTGGTGCGTAGCATTGATCGACCAACTCTTCCTAGACCAACAATTCCGACTGTTATGCTCATTGTTGTGTGCCTGGTGAGATACTTTTTGGGAGTGAAAAACGTTTTTCTTTATTGCAAAGCTGTTGAGTTGATAGCATTAATGGACTCTCCTTATTATTTTAAGAGATTATCTGATTAAGTATAAGTCTTGTGGTCTTACAGAGTATTGAGCAACGGTCTTAATTTAAAGTTGCGGTGCTAGTAAGCAAGTTAATCGGACTGCTTCTTAAGTTTTTATTATTATTTTTATTTAATGTAGAGTATTTCACTTTTTTTAGCAATAAGCATTTTAGAAGCTAGTGTGGAAAACGCTTAGGTTAGCTAAGATCTTTTGTATGAAATAGATAGCGGAGTACAGTTTATTTCAGTTTGTGATTCCTTATCCAATAGCTCGTGGATGTCGAGAAAATGGTATAAAAAACCACAATTAAGTGGTTTTTATTGAATCTTCCAAGTAGTTCTAATGATTACTTCTCTATCGCCTTAAACCCAATATCAGTACGATAAAAAACACCATCCCAATGAATTTTATTAGTCAGCGCATAAGCTTTGGCTTGAGCATCAGCAATACCATCGCCTAAAGCACATGCACATAAAACACGGCCGCCAGAGGTGACGATATTGCCATCAGCGTCATTAGTCCCCGCATGAAAAACTTTGCTGTCAGCCTGATCTTCAGTAGGTAAGCCTGAAATTATATTGCCTTTAGCATAGCTATCTGGATAGCCTCCTGAGGCTAAAACAACCCCTAAAGCAGGGCGTTCATCCCATTCTGTGGTTATGTTGACTAGGTTTTTATCTAATGCCGCTAAACATAAATCTGCTAAATTACTTTTTAGACGCATCATAATAGGCTGTGTTTCAGGGTCACCAAAACGACAGTTATATTCAAGCACTTTGATTGAACCATTGTTGCTGATCATTAAGCCTGCATATAAAAAACCTGTATAGGGCACACCATCATCACGCATTCCTTTTAGCGTAGGGTTGATCACTTCATTCATAACTCTTTGATGCATTTCAGGCGTTACAATTGGGGCAGGAGAGTATGCGCCCATGCCGCCCGTATTAGGTCCCTTATCACCATTATCTCTGGCTTTATGATCTTGAGAGGTTGCCATAGCCAATGCATTGTCACCATCTGCAATCACGATAAAGCTAGCCTCTTCTCCGGCCAGAAACTCTTCAACCACCACGCGATGTCCTGCTTCACCAAAACTATTGCCTGATAGCATATCTTCAACGGCGTCGATGGCTTGTTGTTCAGTTTCTGCAACAATTACGCCTTTACCTGCTGCTAAACCATCAGCTTTAACTACAATCGGAGCGCCTTTGGCTTTAATATAGGCGACAGCTGCTTGGGTGTCGGTAAATGTTTCATATTCGGCAGTTGGAATATGATGTCTCGCCATAAAGTCTTTACAGTAAGTTTTAGAGCCTTCTAATTGTGCTGCTTTTGCTGTGGGGCCAAAACATTTTAATCCCGCTTCAGTAAAAGCATCGACAACACCAGCAACTAAAGGCACTTCAGGGCCAATAATGGTTAATGCAATTGTTTCTTCTTGCGCAAATTTAACCAGAGCAGGAATATCATCAACATTGATCGCAATGTTAGTTATATCTGTTTCTAAAGCGGTGCCAGCATTTCCAGGTGCAACAAAGACAGAGCTTACATTTGGCGCTTGTTTCGTTTTCCAAGCTAGGGCGTGTTCACGACCACCGCTACCGACGATGAGTATTTTCATTTGGGATTCTCGTTACTAGAATGATGGGGGTTATAAATAGTTATAATGGGCTAAGGAGTAAAGATTTAATAACTTCCGGATTTTGACTTGTCTTTTGACTCCACAGAAGCACTAATAAAATAGTTGCGTAGCTTGCTATGCGCCCATTTTATTAGCTCTCCTGTAAAGTCAAAATTCTACGCCAAACTTTCGGAACTTATTAAATCCTCACTCCTAAAGCTTGTAATGATCTTTTTTAAACACAGAGACCACTGAGGGCACAGAGTGATTTTTACGATTATTTCTCTCTGTGTTCTCAGTGGTCTCTATGTTAATAACCATATAATATTAAGCGTTATTCGCTATACATCAATAAGTGTATTTTATGATTAATGTCTAAAATGACGCATACCCGTAAAGACCATCGCAATATCATGCTCATCAGCAGCTTCAATCACTTCATTATCACGCATAGAGCCACCAGGTTGGATAATCGCTGTAATACCCGCTTCAGCTGCCGCATCAATACCATCTCTAAACGGGAAGAAAGCATCTGAGGCCATTGCCGAACCTGCAACCACTAAACCTTCGTCAGCGGCTTTAATACCTGCGACTTTAGCGGAATAAACACGGCTCATTTGGCCGGCACCTACTCCGATAGTTTGGCCGTTTTTACAGTAAACAATGGCATTAGATTTAACAAATTTACCTACTTTCCAGGCAAATAGCATATCAGCCATTTGTTGCTCAGTGGGTTGACGTTTACTGACCACTTTTAAATCGTCTTGAGTAACTTCACCAAAGTCTTTGTCTTGTACTAATAAGCCACTGGATACGCGTTTAAAGTCAAAAGCGGCTTGCTTAACATTGTCCCATTGACCACATTCCAATACCCGAACATTTTTCTTTTCAGATAATACTACTTTAGCAGCAGCACTAATCACAGGGGCAATAATGACTTCAACAAATTGACGGCTAATAATTTCTGCCGCTGTTTTTTCATCTAATGCTTGGTTGAAGGCAATAATGCCGCCAAAAGCAGAGGTAGGGTCGGTTGCATAAGCAAGGTCATAAGCAGTGAAAATATCACCGGCTTGAGCAACACCACAAGGGTTGGCATGTTTAACAACCACACATGTCGGTTTGTTGGTGAATGATTTTACGCATTCTAAAGCGGCGTCGGCATCGGCAATATTGTTATAAGACAGTTCTTTGCCTTGTAATTGTGTTGCAGCTGCAATGGTACCTATCGCGGGATTTTTTTCGGTATAGAATGCTGCATTTTGATGCGGGTTCTCACCGTAACGCATGGCTTGCGTATGTTGGTACTGTA